>JAGQPC010000365.1 GCA_020426925.1 Planctomycetales bacterium
CCGCGATGTCAAATTCTTAGTGGTTATTTGGTATTTCCCAGTGCGTCCGCAGCTTTGGACCAGTCATCTCGGTTTGCATACACGTGACGAATATAGTCCGTTCGACATGTTTCCATTTTTGTTGGGTTCCAACCGGTAATTGCTTGGACCGTTTTATGGCAACAGGAATCGTTAGACGTCAGCCACTTGCCGAACGAATAATACGCGTGATCCCAGGGAATGGAATCCGGTATCTCAGCTCGATCGAGGGGGCGGAAACAGGAGGTGACCGTTGAGACTAAACGTTCAACTGAGTTCGAATCAACGGGGTTTTGCCGTATTAATCGGCCCAGTTCAAAGCACAGGTCTTCGAGCAGCCCAGCTGCAGCCCGAGGGTATGAATTCTTCAGTTGGAAAAACAGGTCGACTAAATCAATTGTGTTCACGTTAAAAATCGACCAAATAACTATCTACTTATTCCCGTTCCCCGTTTATGGGGCAATCACGTAATCCCATGCTACGCAATCTGTTATGACTAAGTATCGCCCCAATTTGCGTGAGTTAAAAGTCAATTCGCTCAAATCCTCGCCACGTATTTCCGAAAATGGTTACTTCGCCAACGAGACCAACCTCGCAGCGCTGCGAATCGACGAAAGTAGCACCGGGAAGATACACTGCCTGCAGCTAGAGTTACGAACGTCGGCTATTGACGACCCGAAGCAACTTCCGTTCGTCCACAGCGTCGATAAATCTGACACGTCACCGTGATTTGCGGGATCTGCATCCGTCGTCTTCCCGAAGCCAAACCGCCGTATAATAGCCCGCTACTTGGAAACAATCATTGCGTCTGACTGTACTGTATGTGCGAAGAAATGAGATCAACGCTATGTCCAAATTGCACCAATTCGCCGTGAAACCGGTCCTGCTAGTTTGTTTCGTTTGCATCGCGTTTATGTTGACAGTTTCAGGATCAGCGACGTGCGATGCTCAGGAACTTCCAAACATCGTCTTCGTCATGGCTGACGATCTTGGGTGGGCGGATGTTGGATTTCACGGAGGTAACGCGCCGACGCCTCGTCTGGATCAGTTAGCAAATGATTCGCTCGAGCTGCAGCAACACTACGTCGCTCCGGTGTGTAGCCCGACGCGTACGGGACTACTCACGGGGCGATATTGGAGTCGGTTTGGAATTACTACGCCGACGAATTCTCTGGCGTTGCCGATGGACACGGTGACATTGCCGCGAGCATTAAAAACGCAAGGCTACGAAACTTGCCTTATCGGTAAATGGCATTTGGGATCGCTGCCCAAGTGGGGACCGAATCATTTCGGATTCGATCATGCGTACGGTTCTTTGGCCGGAGGAGTCAGTCCGTGGAACCATCGCTACAAGCAAGGGCCATTTACGTTCACGTGGCACCGCAACAAGCAGCTCATCAACGAACAAGGGCACGTCACGGATCTTTTGACCGACGAAGCGGTCAATTGGATCCGGTCGCGAGGTTCATCGCCGTTCTTTCTGTACCTTCCGTACACCGCGATTCACCTGCCGCTGAAAGAACCGCAGCATTGGCTGGAGCAAGTGCCCGAATCGATCACGGGCGAAGTCGCTCGACACTACGCGGCGTCGGTGATGCATCTTGATCATTCGGTGGGGCGGATTCTGGATGCACTCGATGAAAAAGGAATTCGAGACAACACGTTGTTTGTCTTCACAAGCGACAACGGTGGCAGCACGGCAGAAAACAATGACTTGAAGTATCCCGATGACAACTGCCCAAACGGTCACCTGACCGGAAACAACACGCCACTTCGAGGCAAAAAAGGTGACGTCTACGAAGGCGGAACTCGAGTTCCAACAATTATTTCGTGGCCTGCCCACACGGATGCTCGAAAGATTGAGACTCCGGTCCAGATCGTCGACTGGGTGCCGACTTTATGCAAACTGGCCGGCTACGAATCTGAACGCGATCTGAATTGGGACGGCGTCGATCTTTCGGGTCTGTTGTTGAGCAACGCAACGCTGCCTGATCGAGACATCTACATTGCGGGGCCTGGTTGGCGAGCATCATCGCTCCGACACGGCGCACACAAATTGGTGACGCGACGTGAAGGCGATAACTTGAAAACGGAACTGTTCGATATTCAAACCGATCAGGGCGAAGTGCATGACATTTCAGGCACACATCCCGAACTTGTCAAAGAGCTGCTGGGCCGTCTTGAACAAGTTGCAGCAGCGGATCGCGATTCAGTCGCGCAATCTAGGCCGCCAGACGATTCACTAATCACTGCGATTACGAAGCAGACTCTCTGGAAAAACCGCGACGGGAAAAGTCGCACGTGGTTTCACCCTCGCGTTTGCATGATGCCTGGCGATGAGGGCCAGCCCGTCGCGTTGATGAACCTTCAAGAGATCGGCGGCTCCGACTACTTCGGAACCGTTCATTGGTCGATGTCGAACGATCTGGGACGCACGTGGAGCGACCCAAGCCCGATTCAAGCTTTGGGCCGCGATCCGGTTGCGGGACGCGATGATGGACTCAAGGCCGGCGTGTGTGATGTCACGCCGCAATATCATCCTCAAACAGGAACCGTGCTCGCGCTAGGGCACGTCGTTTTTTACAAAGGAGAGTACTTCGCGCGAAATGAGCAGCTCGCGCGATATCCCGTCTATGTGACTCGAACGAAAGACGGTAGTTGGTCGGAGAGAAAGATACTGCAATGGGACGATCCGCGTGGTGCTCATATCTATTCCAACAATTGCGGTCAACGAGTGGTTTTGCCGACCGGCGATATCCAAATGTCGTTTACATTTGGTCCCAAAGCGGAAAACCGCATGGTGGCAGGCGTTCGAGCGACTTTCGACGGAACCGAGTTAAAGGTCGATCAGGTTGGTCCAGCAATTCACAATCCTGTCGGGCGAGGGCTGCTGGAACCGAGTGTCACGAAATTCGGCGAAGAGTTTTGGATGTCGATGCGAGCCTTAGACGATCAAGGTTACGTTAGCGTCTGCCGCGACGTTTTTACGCTGC
>JAGQPC010000366.1 GCA_020426925.1 Planctomycetales bacterium
CGGCGAGTACTGGTATCGGACAGAAACTTACACTGTAAAGAATGCTGAAGGTAAAACAGAAACGCGGACTCGGCAAGTTCGCGAAACCGAATGGTGGTCGCTTACTGGTCAGCATCAACAGTACTACACCGGCTATCTGGTTTCGGGCAGTAAGAGCTTGACGCAGGACGAGGCCGACCAAATCAAGCCGTATCAGCTCCCTGCGATGAAACGCTACGAACCGTACTTTCTTGCCGGTTGGCTGTGCGAAGAATATTCCATTCCACACCAGCAGGCGCTCGGCACTTGCCAGGACGTGTTCTTGCACCGAGAGCATTCCAACGTCGGCGCGTTCATGCCGGGAGACACACACCGCAACCTAGAAGTGAACACGTGGTTCAGTTATATCCACTCGGACCTGTGCTTGTTGCCGGCGTACGTGTGGAGCTACCGATATCGAGATCAACTTTATCGCTTTGTCGTGAACGGCCAAACAGGTCGCGTGACTGGTCAAAAGCCGGTCTCAAAAACCAGGATCACGGTTTTTGTCATTTTCATTTTGATTTTGATCGCCATCGGTGTCCTGGTGATGGTGCTTGGCAGTCAGTTCTAAAACTTTGAATCCATAATCAGCCAGAAACGCAATCATTTTCTTAGACCGAAGGAATTTAGCAGAGCGACAATGAACGTGTTGGACTGGTGTACTGTTTGTAATTCGCTGTTGGACGAAGAAGATCTGTTTTGCTCCAACTGCGGGAAGTCGGCCGAGCGTCGCGCCGAACAGTGCGTTCCGACGACGCAATTGATGACGCACCATTTTCAGTGCGCAGGCTGCGGGGCATCGATGAGTTACGACGCAACTGCGAAAACGTTGCGTTGCCCGTACTGTGGGTCTGAACGTCTGGAAAAGAAAGACGACATTCGAGCGATCCAGGCTCAGCGAGTGATTCCATTTCGCTTTGATCAAGCCGCCGCTCAAGCAACGCTGAGGCAGTGGTTGGGACGAGGTTTTTGGCGCCCATCCGATTTGGCGTCGGCCGCTACGATCGCAAACATTTCCGGAGTCTACGTGCCGTATTGGGTGTTTTCGGCTGACGTTCACACGTATTGGACGGCCGATTCGTCAGTCACGCCGCCAGGAGCTCGCGCCGACTGGTACCCGGTCACGGGCGAAAATCGCAGCAGTTACTCAGGATTGCTTGTCGGCGCCAGCAGTGTTTTGTCTCCGCAAGAAACCGAAGCCATCTGCCCGTTTGATCTCGGTGCCGCCGTCGATGCCAGCAGCGTCGATTTAGACAACGCGATCGTCGAACAATTCACGGTTCCTCGCAAGTACGCTCGGCCGTTGGCGCGCCGAGGATTAGAGCACAGCGAAGAGCGAACGTGTGCAGAGCGGTATTTGCCGAGGTCGCATCGCAACCTAAAGGCGAACATCCGCATTGAACAGCTCCGCAGCGAACCGATCCTGTTTCCCGTTTGGGTGATGGCGTATCGATACCGTGATGACCTCTACCGCATCTTGATCAACGGCCAAACCGGCACGATCAGCGGCGACGCTCCGTTCTCGAAATTCAAAGCGTTCATGGTCGGATCGTTCGTGATCCTAGCGGCGCTGGTGATTGTGATCTTGTTCGCTCTTGCAAACCGGTAACAACCAGTCGCGAGTTTTTGCTGCGAAATGTAGAAATCGTGCAATCGTGCGAAAGGATCAAGTGTGGAGTGCCGACATGATTGTCATCGACACCGCTCCCTCAAATTGACGAACAAATCATCAACTTAAACCCAGCGTCAATGACCGTCCTGGAGCGCGCTTACGTTCCGCTTCGAGCAGGGTTCATGTACCTGATAGCTGTGCGGAGCCGAAAAAAACGGTCCAACCGCCTAAGCGACTGGACCGTATGAGTTTCAAGTAGCACAAACCGATGTTACTTGCGGCGTCGAATCATGCCGTACAAGGACATGGTGATCAGCGCCAAAACACCTGTCGCTGGTTCGGGTACTGCGGCTGCAGGACGTGGACCTTGCTCGTAGCCAGCGCCTTGGAATGCCACAACGAAGTCACCGCTGTCAAATGCGCCGTCGCCGTTGAAGTCTCCTTCGTTCCATGTCGCAGGTTGGCCTGTTTCGAATTTGGCCGCTGTGAAGATTGTGACCAAGTCGCCGCTGTTGAATTCGCCATCGAGGTTTGCATCGCCCACGTACGAATTCTTCAGATCGTTGATCCACACTGCAACGTCCGCAGCGTCGACAGCGGCATCACTATTGAGATCAAAAGCAGGTGGATTCATTCCGCCGGCAGATTCAGCAGTCAGCATGTTGATATCGTCAATGCCGAGCATTCCGTCGCCATTGAAATCGCCGACGACGCCGCCTTGACCTGGGAGCGGAAACGCAACTTCGCTGAAACCGATGCGATCACCACCAGGGATTTCGCCTTCGCTGCCATCGCCCGGCTCTTCGAAGTAGTTGTCAGTCGCGGTGAATTTGACATATCGAGCTGTAACCGTTTCGTCAAACGGATATTGCTGGCGAATGGTTGGGTCAATATCAACGTCTTCGAACGTTGGGTTATAGGCAATTGAATTTCCAAATCCATTGGCACCATCAGCTTCAGTAGCGAACGACAATTCGAACTCACGAACACCGTTCGAATTCGTGCTGGCATATCCCCAGACATCGATTTCGTTCAGCGCAACGTCTTCTCCAAGGTCGATGATGAGTTCCGGTGCGTCAAACGATTCCAAGTAATCACATGGGAATCCGCACGCTTCCGTGACCCATGAGCCGGTCTCTCCCGAAGCCGTCCGGTCATGAGGAAGGTTTGCGTCAAAGCCTTTTCCGGGACCTTGAATGAGGTTCGCAGCTGGCCACAAATCGGTATCTTCCGTTGACGCCGTAATTCCGGCAATGTCATAGAAAAGTGTGTCCGGAGTTGGTGGAGGCGGCGGCTCAACCGGCCCTGGAGACATGAACGCGATTTCACCAACACCAACACGGTCGCCGCCTGGTCCCCATCCTTCGTCACCCGATCCGTCGCCTGGATCGTCGAAGTAGTTGTCCGTAAGCGTTAGTTCGACGTAGCGTGCGTTGACCGTTTCTGTGAACGGAAACGACTGGCGTTCAATGGCCAAATACTCGAAGAAGTCTTCAGTGATGAACGTTGGGTTGTAAGAAATCGTATTTCCAAATCCTGCAGCACCGTCAGCAGCACTCGCGAACCGCAATTCAAATTCGCGCCAACCGTTGGTGTTCGTGTCTTCGTAACCCCACATGCTGATTTCGTTTAAGGCGCGATCAGCGCCCAAATCTAGAACGATGACCGGCATTCCGACATCTTCGATGTAGTCAGCGGGAAAACCGGCGTCCGCGTTGGTGACCCAGTTATGGTCTGCTCCGCCCCCGAGCTTATCGTGCGGTTCTTCTTCATCGAAACCAACACCAGGACCTTGAATCAGATTGGATTCTGGCCAGAACGCGCCACTGCCTTCTGGATACGTGACTTCAACCGAACTGATCGGATAGAAATCGACAGCCATCGCCAGGTTTGCAAACAGTGCAAAACCACTGGCAATCACAAATGCTTTAATGAACTTTCTCATACAGATACCTTCACCGTGAAATACAAGTACAAATCTTCGATGTTTCGAGCGACTGACTTTTTACGTCGCTGAAAACTACTATTCGTCAACTTGGCTAGATCATCCCTCCTTGGCCTTCTTCGTACCAAAACTCAGTATCGACTTCCTTAAACAATTCATCGCGTACGACCTTCCGATCGTTTGTTTCCAGTGCAAGATCAGTCAGTTCGACCATTCGTACGACTTGTCCTTTTGGGTCGGATAACTGCTCCTGTTCC
Source organism: Planctomycetales bacterium (assembly GCA_020426925.1). GTDB lineage: Bacteria > Planctomycetota > Planctomycetia > Pirellulales > Pirellulaceae > JAGQPC01. The sequence continues at coordinate 3,836 of JAGQPC010000366.1, forward strand.
TCGGCGAACTCATTTGATTCATTGTCAGGCGCTGTTTCAGATCGAGCTCCTGCGAAATCGCTGCTCACCGCATCGTGGCCGCTAATTGCCATTACCGCAGCGACGTAACGTCCAGCTTGGAACGCAACAACAAGATCGCTTGTGCCAAAATCGCCATCGCAGTTCCAGTCTCCTTCGCCCCACGTCGAATTCCCTGCGATTCCATCTTCGAACTCACCGGCTTGGAAGATGCTTACTAAGTCGGTCGAGTTGAACGTGCCGTCCAGGTTCGCATCACCGGCTGAAGTTCCGAGCACCGTTTGAACATAAAATGTCAAGTCGTCCAAGTTTGTGGAACCGTCACCGTTGAGATCACCTGTCGCAGTGTTCTGGTTGATCGCGCCGCATAGATGGTCCGCGTCGGCGGCATTAACTTGACCGTCGCCATTCAAGTCGGGATCGACCGAGTCTCCGACGACACCCGGCGATGGAGTAGCGGCGGTCCAGTTTTCGGGGTTTGTGGGATCAGCGACGAGCGAATCGATCGTCAACGATTTACCCGTGCCGTCAGCCATCGTGTCCCAAGGAGCTTCGTCGTCGTACGTGAATTCAACGACCGTGCTGCCATTCTTGTCGTTGACCTTGATCGTTTCGCCACTGTTACGCAGGCTTCCGATGTAATTGCCAATCACTCGATCAGCGGGAGTTCCAGGGAACGCCGCAAGCAGAGCAACTTTGTCTCTGGCGAGCACCAATACGCCACCGGGTGCAAGCATCGTTCCGTCAGGAATCAGGAAGGGAACTTCAGGACCGCTCGCAAGCTGTACGCCTGACAGGTCAAGCGTCACGTTTCCGCTTGTGTTAACGAGTTCCACAAATTCGTCTGACTCCAGAGGGCCAGAAGGATTGTAGTGAAATTCAGATACTCGCAGGAACTCTTGCACGTCGGACGGAGTCACCGGCGAAGTGAAGCTGGCCATTTCTGTGTCATCGCTGGTAATCAGTTTGATCGTTTCGCCGTAGTTCGAAATGTGGCCTTCGTAGTTGCCCTGAACGATCAGGCCTTGGCCGCCGGTCGGTCCTTCCGTTCGCGTCTTAAACGCCTTTGCATCTGGACTGACAAAGAGTGATCGTCCGGCGGGGATGACAGTCCCGGCGTGGAACGTGTGAGAAACTCCTCCTTCGAGTCGCCAGCCAGAGATATCGACGGCTACATTGTTTGCGTTACGAAGTTCGATGAACTCGTGGTCTTGATTAGTCGGTGGATTGTGCTCGACATCGCCAAACGTAATCGTCGGATTGCCTACTTGCGCGAGCGGAATTCCAGCAGCCGCGGCGTCTGAAATTATTCCGTCGACTAAACGTGGTTGGACGAGTATGTCGTTGCTGGTCGGACTCGAATTCGCGAGGTGAATTGCCAACACGTTCTTTCCATCACGCAGGAGATGGGCAAAATCTGAAACCGCGAAGTTTTCGAATTCAACGGCCAGTCGGTTGCTGTGGCTCCGCGAATCCATGTTCCACGCGACATCGCCAGTGACACCTGCTCGAGCGATTTCTTCGCCGTTCAGATACGCGATAAAGCCATCGTCGTATCGCATCTGAAGTGTCATGCGAGAGATCGCGTCGGCGTTGGAGACGTCAAACGGTATTCGCATATAGATCGCGACACAGTCGGCGCAGCTTTGGTTTGGAATGACCTCTGTTCGGACGAAGTCGCCGAAGCTGCTGCCGAAACCGAGTCCCGTTTCACCCGTTTTCCATTCAGCGATGTTAGCGGGATCGTCGACGCCGGTCCAACTACGCCCTAGATCGTCGTTCGTCGGAACAAAGTATTGAGCCGTCGCGACTTCCGGAACCAGATCGTTGATTTCACCGGTGTCATTCGGATCGACCACGTGATCATTGAAAAGTGTCGCGCGACGAGCCACCAGATACTGCTTAATCGCGTTGACGTTACCTGGAATGTCGCCTTCTGCCGAAGCAGCAATTTCGTCGGCGAGCTGTTCCAAGATTCCGTTTTCGGTTCCCGGAGCTTGGAGGACGTCGTCCATCACCGTGCGAAGTCGGCGCAGATACATTTCGCTCAACAACGGATCGTTGAACACGGCGTCGTAGAGCCGGTTCCACTGCAACGCGTTGTCTTTGCGATGAGCCTCGTCGCCAAAGAACGGGTGCTCCAAGAACTGACCTCCGTCACCAGTCACGCCGAACGTCCAGTCCTTATCCCACGGATAGATTGTCCATTGCCCGGTGCCTTCGATGTCGTGATACAAGTAAAAGTTCTTGCGTACGTCATCCGCATCAAGAGTAATCGAACGAAGCGCAAGATAGTTCATCAGCTGAGCGAGATCGAAGTTTTCGATGACCGACAGACCTCGCTCTTCTTGAGTCGCCGCAGTTAGTCCGTCGACGATGACTTTCAGATCATCGAGTCCTTCGTCCACACGAGTCTTCTTCTCGATTCCAGTTGTGATGTCGGCAAAAACAGGATTAAGGTTGGACCGCTGCACAAACTTATAAATCGCGCCGTTCGGATTAAGACCTTGACGTTCCAGGAAGATCTCATCGACTTGTTCGATAAATATGCCAACTCGGTCACTGGTTGCGTTGTCCCGCATCAGCATAAAGAACGATTCGGACGCTTCGTTGCCGGCCAGCGTGTACGTTTGAAACGCCATCGGCTGACGAACATAGGTCGTATCACTACCTTGAGCATTCATGTTGAACTCTGCGACACGACCAATTTTCTCGTTCACGTAGAACAGGTGATCGTCGCTGAAGTTAAACTTTTGCGAACTGCCGTTCGTTGCACCGCCTCGCTGCCGAGCGAAAACGTTGTCGTAGAATTCACCTTCGTAGAATACCGAGACCCGAGCGCCACTTCGGCTGCGAGCACGGCTGGTGCTTTCAGCAAACCAATGGAACACCGGAAGCTTTGTGTCAATTGACGGATCTTGAGCGATCGTGCCGTAGTATTCAGCTGACTGATCGGTTCCTGTCGTGTCGGTCACGCGAGGCGATCGCATTTCGTTGCCCGCTGTGTCGTTGGCCACGATGTAGTAGCGAATCATTTCGCCGGGCTGCGCGATCCCGCCTGGAATCTGTGCCGTGTAGATGTTGTCGCCTGCGACAGCATCGACTCCAGTTCCGTCGTCTGACATCGGGACGATCACTTCGTCTCCGTACATCACTCGATAACCAAGGTCAACGGTCGTGACGTCGTTGAGTGTTCTTTCAATCTTAGCCGTTACGGTCAGCGCGTCGGCTGCCATCGGAATGGCCGGGTCGTGTGCTGCTTCCCTGACCAGCGGGCCGAGCGTGAATTCGCCACCATTGCGTTCGCCTGGAGTTGGAGTTTGGAAGTAACCATATTCCGACGGGTCGATTCCTTCGGTTGTCGCGATGATCTCTGCCGATATCAAGAAGTCGTCATCACTCGCCATGATGTTTGCTGCGTGGATCGCCAGGACGTTCTCGCCCGGCACTAACGCACCAAGGTGCGGCGTCAAATCGATTTGCTCGGCCACAACTGCCTCGGCATTGTCGCGTGCCGCTTCAGCCGTTCCATCAAATGAGGCAAAAAACGATACATTGTAGATATTGACCACGGTGCCATTCAGATAGACTCCGGCACCATCATCGTATTTTAGATTGAGCGCCAATTCTGAAATCGCAGCAACATCGTCGACTTGAAATGGAATGCGAATGTACGCGGTCGAGTTCACGCCCTTCATGACCGACGAAACGTCTGTTTGAATCGAATCCCCAAATCCGGAGTTCGTTTCAAAACCAATCGAAGCCGTTACCGGACTGCCATCGATTTCGGTGATCCAGTCGTCGCCCGGAACGAACCCCGGTGAACGCCAGTCGAGTCCGTATCGGTTGTCTTGTGGAATGAGCAATTCAATTGGGCTGTCGGCCGAAACTAATGGCGTTTCGACTTTGCCCATCCGAATTCCGTACGAAATATCGGCGAACTGTTCCGGATAACTTGGCGAGATTTCGGACGCGATGGTGGCACCATCAGGCTCGACGAGCGCTAAATATTCGCCCTGCTTTGCAAGGTTGAAGTTTGTATGAAGTGCACCGTCACCATCGATGAAATCCTTGCCAGAGGCAAACAGCGTCAGAAATTCACCAGGCGCGACCGTGCCGGATGGAAATGTCCACTTGGTTGGCAGGTTAGCGTCATCGGTTAGATACCAACCGGTCAGGTCTGCTGCTTCATCGCCAACGTTGTAAAGCTCGATCCAGTCTGGATAGTCGCGATCGTCATCCCGCAGAACCGTGTCGTTGCTGGCCGAGAATTCGCTGATCAAAACGTCGGCTGCGAGCAACGTCCTTGGTTCAAGCTGTTCCTGTTGAAATTTGCGATCTTTGGATTTGCGATTCCTCACCCGGAACTCCCTCGATACTGCCAATGTGCGAGACTGTTGTTTGCCGGTTTGCGTCCTACTGAACACCGGACTGAGCGGTTAAGTTTTGGATCTTTTAACGGAAAAAAGGCAAGCCGAACAGCTTGCCTTTTGGGATTCGTCTTGACAGTTGCTTCAGCTTAGCGTTTTCGAAAACGCATCAATGCAAGCGAGCCGAGAAGCGCCAGGATTACGCTTGACGGTTCAGGAACTTGCTGAAATGCGACTTCACCTAATCCAGCTCGGTCACCACCAGCGATAGAACCCGCTACGCTACCGTCACCTGGAGCATTGAAAAAGTTGTCCGTGATCGTCATTTCGACGTAACGGGCAGTAACCATGTCGTAGCTGAACGACTGGCGTGACGTGTCGTCGTTGGTTCCCAACGTAAGATCGCCAGCAAGTGCAAACGGCCCAGCCGATGCGCTTCCGCCTCCAGCACCTTCTGCAGCGGTCGAGAACTTCAGAGTGAATTCGCTTGCACCGTTCGAGTTCGTCGCTGCATATCCCCAAACGCTGATTTCGTTCAACGCTACATCTGAACCAAGGTCAAATGTAAGGACTGGCTGTCCAACTTGTTCGATGTAATCAGAAGGGAAACCCGCATCAGCGGCAGTAACCCAGTTGCCATCGGCTCCGCCAAGGATTTTCGCGTGCGGTTCAGCCGCGTCAAAGCCCACACCAGGGCCTTGGATCAGGTTCGAGGCCGGCCAAAGGTCACTGCCTCCGGTCGACGAGCTCGCGCCCGCGATTGGATAAAAGTCTGCACCGATAGCGGTGCCGCTGATGCAAGCTGCAACAGCTAAAGCTACAAGTCTCTTCACGAGTACATCCTCCAACGTTGTGGTCGTTCAATAGGTTGCATGAACCCAGCACGATCGGCCAACGTAGGCGCTGGCGCGAACCCCACTAGCTTATCCAAGAGCCATAGAACCACAACCGATAAACAGACAATCGGAAGATGTTATTCCAAGATAAATTGAATCTGATCTTTGTTTTCAATCAGCTTCTTTACAGAGGTGCCGTTTGACAAGATTACTGTACACTCTTTCGGTGGGTTGTCCGTCGAGTATCCAAACGTCACAGAATTCAACCCAGAGTGCGAAAGGTAGCCATTGCCCGCCGATATTTGTCGGATTTGATTTTTGCCGTCTTCGTAAGTGACCTGCAGTTGCGAACCGTCAATCAGTGTTGAGCTTCCTTCCAACGCAACGTCGAGCGTCTTCAGTGCCGCGTTCGACTTGAGCGTTACTGCCGTTCCGCTGTTTACGCCGACGACGAAACGTCGGTGCTGCTTGTTGGCGACGACTTCGACAAGTCCAACGGTGTCTTCTGGTAAAAGCACGCCGCTTGCATCGGCACGCGCCACAGTGAAGTGACCGTCCCCTGTTCCAAGCAACAGTGCACCG
>JAGQPC010000367.1 GCA_020426925.1 Planctomycetales bacterium
ACCCACGAATTCTTTTGACGAGGCAATTTTATTTTTGGCAGCGTGTTGGCTGTGCCGTTCGAACGTTGCTGATTTCATCAGTGAAATTCCTGTGTGTCGCTAAGTTGCAGTTCTGTTGCTTTCGACAAGGTCCTGTGCGAGTTGCAGAAGTTGGCCGATTTCGTAAGGCTTGCTGAGACATGCATCGAATCCGCTGAGGCACCATTGACTTGCCTCTGAGTCGTCAATCGACGTAGACACTGCAATTGTTGGAACATACTTTTCGCACATAGATCGGTGCCTTTTGACGACCTCAACTCCCGAGAGCCCGGGTAGCCGCGTGTCCAGCAGTGCCAGATCGTATTGATGCTTGGAAAGTTGCTCGATAGCTGCAATACCATCCGAAACAGCGATTACTTCAAAGCCGTTTGTCTTAAGAAGATCTTGAACAATGTGGCGATATGTATGGTTTTCGTCCGCAACCAGGACGCTCGGGAGAGACGAACAATCCTTGTCCAACGTGTGCAGTCCTTCTGCATCAAACGGGATTTCAAATCTGAATTCCGTGCCAAGGCCTTCTTCGGTATCCACCGCAATTTTCCCTCCCATCAGATTCACAAGATGATTGGAAATAGTGAGACCAAGCCCGGCGCCGCCCCGGCGCCGTGTGTCGGGCCGAGCGCCCTGGACAAATGAATCGAAAATAGTCGGCACTAGCTGCTCGGGAATGCCGCAACCGGTATCACGAACTGTAAAACGAACTCGTGTGTTCGGGAAATCAGAAGTGAGTTTCGATGCAAGATGTATCTGACCCGATTCCGTAAAACTCGCAGCGTTGCAGAGTAAGTTCGTCAGCACTTGCTGCAATCGGCCTCGATCGCCGACAACTGTGCCTGGAATCTTATGATCGACAAAACACTCCACGTCGACTGGGCGGTCCTTCGTCAGGACTTGGCACTGTGCGGTTAGAGATTCAAGTAGCTCTCGAAGGTCAAACTCATCGAATTCTAGTGCGAGTCGGCCAGCTTCAAACTTTGATAAATCGAGCACGTTGTTGCAGATTGTCAACAATCCATTGGCCGCATCGATCGCCACTTGTAGGCGACTGCAAGGGTCGGGAGTTGCTCTATCCAAGTATTCCAACGTGCCTATCACGAGTGTCAGCGGATTACGAATTTCATGAGTCATCGTCGACAGAATTCGCGACTTCGTGTCATGCAGATCATCGGCGACTCGCTTCGCAATCCGCAAGTCTCGGTTCGCACGATCCTTCTCGGCGATCTCCTCGCGAAAATGGACTTCGCTCTCGCGAGCACGTTGAAATATGCGACTCGGATCCTGGCCGGACGCATCGAGCGCCTGAAAGATCAGAAACTGGTCGTCACCGAATAACGCCGCATACACATAAAACTTTTCGTTCTCGAACCGCGAAGTGCCACCAATTTCCCAAACTCCAAGGTCCAGTTTCTCTGTTTCGCTTGGGGCACCGTTCCAGAATTCGAGAGCGTCTTCAAGGAGATGTTCAAGCTGGAAGAATACTTGGCCGAGGTCATATCCGCCGTTTGCAGCTCGACAATCGGCTGCAGTGTTGCGCAGCCATTCGGGACATGCCCCCATAGGAAAGTACTTGTCCGTGTCGCGATCGCGGACGAAAGCAGCAATGCCGAACAGACCTAGTAATCGTTCGTGATCCGCGATTGTTTTTTTTACCATGATTTAATTCACTCCCTTACCTGCGCGACTCGCTCGTTCGCGACTCGTGCAAGGCACCCCGTTGGATTCCAAATGCCACGGAAATGATATGGAATTTTGGCAGATCACCGCCAGCTCTGTTTTGGAGAACTGCTTTGATTTCACCATTTGTTGTGGCACAATTCGCAATACGTTGGGTTCTGGCATCGCACGGTGTATCAATTCGCGTAATAGACCAACTCTCGAACGAGATTCAAGTAAAAAACGGAAAGAAGTCCATGAAGCTGCACGTGAAAACAATTCCCTCTCGTCGTCGCTTTCTGAAACAAGCCGCGGCAGCCACCGCGTTAACGACGGTTTCTGCACGGACGTTTGCATTTGCAAACAACGAAACCATTGTTGGCACAGGTGAATACCGATACCGAGCAGACCATCAATGGGCGAAGCTTCCGTCTGAGTACTCGTGGCAGACGACTCACAACGTAGCCGTCGATAGCCAAAACAACCTGTACGTGATTCACGAAGGGCATCGCACCAAACAGGATCACCCGTCGATTTTTGTGTTTGATCCTGACGGGAAATTCATTCGCGCGTTTGGAAGTCAATTCCAAGGTGGCGGACACGGAATCGAAGTTCACAACGAAAACGGCACCGAATACTTATACGTGTGCGGTTACCAACAAGTGAAAATGTTGGCGAAGATGGATTTGATGGGCAACGTCGTCTGGCAAAAGTTTGCGCCAATGAAGTCGGGCAAGTATGCCGACGGCGAGGCTGCTATGCCGAAGCAGGTTTGGGGCCGCGATCGATTCATGCCCACGAACTTTGCTTTCTTGCCTGACGGAGACTTCCTGGTTGCGGATGGTTATGGTTCGTACTTTGTCCACCGGTACGACCGAGACGGAAATTGGAAATCGTCGTTCGGAGGTCCAGGTGATGGCAGCGGCACTTTTAATACTCCGCACGGTATTTGGTACGACGATCGCCCGGGAAGAACGCCAGCCGTTGTGGTTGCTGACCGCGCTCATCACACGGTGCAGTATCTAACGGTCGACGGAAGGTACCAAGAAACGATCGAGGGATTTGGCTTGCCCGCTAACTTCGATACGTTTGGTGATCTGCTTCTCGTCCCGGAACTTGTCGCGCGCGTCACGCTGTTGGGCAAGGACAATCAAGTTGTCGCTCAATTAGGGGACGACACGGAACGGATCAAGGCAGACTCGCGGTTTGCGATTCGTGGTGATGAATCGGCCTGGCAAGACGGGAAGTTTGTGCATCCTCACGACGCTTGCTTTGACAAAGAAGGAAACATTTTCATCGCGGAATGGGTAGGCACCGGCAGAATCACAAAGCTGACGCGGATAAGTTAGTCGACAGCTCTCCATGGCAGCGAAGGTCTAGCCTCTTAGTGGCGGTAGCCGCACATCACGGCGATCGACAGGCCGACATGTTCACCTTGGCCAGTTAATCGGAGGGGACGCCTGGCTCGCCGCAGAAACTAGCTGCTACGCGATTGCACCGGTGAGAATCATGAACTCAGGATGGTCGCGGAGAGCGTCGAAGTCTTCTTCGTACTGTGCCATTTCTCGATAACTAGGTTCCAAGTCAAACGCGATCGAAAGATGAGAAAGCGCCAAACCTAAGTTCCGCGCGAGGCTCCAGTAGCAAGCCAGATTGTAGTGTAAAATGCCTTCGTTGTTATAAAGCTCAATTGCTTCCTCTAGTGCCTGGATTGCCGAATCAATGCGACCAATTCTCTTGAAGCACCAGCCCAGCGCTAGGTTGACGTGCATGTTATCAGGATCAAGTTCGCTGGCACGCTGCAGCGGAGCGATCGCATCTCGATAACGGTGCATTAAGCGGTACGCTTGCCCGCGCAAATAAAGAACTCGCGGATGATCGGATTGGCAATCGTCCAGCAGATCGAGAACGCGAAGCGAACGCTTGGCCAGGGTAGATCGATAATCATCGCTCAGCGCCCATTTGTCGGATAGGCACATGACCAAATCGATGTACCCTTCCGCTTCTTGGACAAGCTGTTGACGGCGAATTCTCGAGTAACCGGACAACGTACGTCGCTCCCATTTGCTTGAGCGTGGTGGATCGACCTGCCTCATTAGTTCTGATCAAGTTGCGTTCAGTCCACTCGGAAAACGCAACCCCAATTCTAATCACCAGCGTTCGACGCTTCCCAACAAAATTCGGGCATAGGGATTTTTCGCGGCAGAACCACAAAAGGCAACAGAACGTTTACAAATCGTTCCGAATTGCGAAATCGCATCAATTTGCTTTCGCTTGTTGCAATTGCTGGTCATGATGAAAATACGGCAGGTTAAAATTGGCCGCGTTTACGATTCTTTCGCAACGGCGCACCCGTTGCTTCTCTTTGTTTACATAAAGTCGAAGTTAATCGGTCCCGAGAAGTTTGTGACATCAACTGCTCGTCCACCTAGTAGAACAAAAGAGTCGAAAAAACAATGAAATCGGTCGCTGCTACGTTCTTGGTATTGTTTGGAGTCGGATGGGTTTGTGCGTCGAGCGATGCACCTGCAAGATTCGCCAGCCAAGCTCCAGTCAAGGGGGCGACGCCTGACGGCTGGCGACGCACGAAAGATGGGTGGGAAAATGCATCGGAGTGGCGTAAAGCCGATACTTTCAAATACGATCTTCGCGCCGTTCACCCGTCAACCGTTGCGGTGATGACTTTGCTCGCCAGCTTGGCCGGACTTATTGCTTGTTGCCCACATCATGCGACGAGTAGCCACACTGAAAAACGCTATGACCAGCCGCACAAAACACAACCGCGAATACGAACGATCTCTTCCGTGAGATTTCAAGAAGCGGCGTAACCAGAACGATCCGGCCACTTGCCCATCCTGGACACTAAGGACGGCAGACCAACACACTTCGAACACTGCATGGCTTTCTTGCGATACAATTTGCGAGAGAGCCTTTTTCGTTTCGGGGAGGACGCTGGAACTAACGATCATGAAAATCTCAGATCGAATCAAAGTCGTTCAAGG
>JAGQPC010000368.1 GCA_020426925.1 Planctomycetales bacterium
ATTGGTTTGCCGGAATGGGACGGAGGAAAGTCTCAAGGTAACGCGTCCGATCAATACGGTTTGCTATGGTGGACCAACGCTGATGGCTCGCTGCGTCGCGTGCCGCGAGATGCGTATTGGGCGTGGGGGCTTTATGACAGTTTGATCATTGTCGTACCGTCGCTGGATGTGGTCGTTGTGCGAGCGGGCGAAGCGGGGCGGCAACTTGCTCGCGGAAAAGACGACAACCATTACGATGTGCTCGCGCCATTGATTGAGCCAATCGTTGTTGCGACAGGAGCCAACATTGACAACCGACAGCTGCCGTCGGCTCCGTACCCGGCGAGTCCAACCATTATCGAGATCAATTGGGCTGACAAGAGTTCGATCATTCGCAAAGCGTCCGGGAGTGACAACTGGCCGACTACGTGGGCCGACGACGATTCTTTGTACACAGCTTACGGCGACGGGCGTGGCTTCAAGCCGAACGTAGAACGTAAGCTCAGCATGGGATTGGCTCAAGTCAAAGGTGCTCCACCGAATTTAGCCGGAGAGAACATCCGGTCTGACGATATCGAAGCAATTGGTGACGGAGCTCGTGGAGCCAAAGCGAGCGGCATGCTGATGGTCGACGAAGTGCTTTATGCGTTGGTTCGGAATTATGGCAACTCGCAACTTCACTGGTCGGAAGATCATGGCCAGACTTGGCAAGCGGCTGAGTGGAAATGGACAACAAGTTTCGGTTGTCCAACATTTCTGAACTTTAGAAAGAACTATTCAGAGCGGCCGGCCAATGCAGGGAACTACGTTTTCATGTATTCGCACGATAGCGACAGCGCGTACGAGGCGGCCGATCGGATGGTGATGGCTCGAGTCCCAATGGACAGAATCCGAGAGCGTGATGCTTACGAGTTTTTTGCCGGGATTGATGAGCGAACAAATCAGGCCGTGTGGACGGACAAAATCGCGAAACGCGAAGCGGTCTTCGAACACGACGGTAACTGTTACCGATCAGGCATTACTTACAACGCAGGCATCAAACGTTATCTCTGGTGCCAAACGCTTCCGCAAAGCACCGATTCGCGAGGCCCTCGATTCCAAGGCGGATTTGGTGCCTACGAATCAGAGAATCCGTGGGGGCCGTGGCGGACTGTTTTCTATACAACGGATTGGGACGTTGGTCCGGGAGAAACGAGCAGTTTTCCAACGAAATGGATGAGCGACGATGGCCTAACTGTGCATCTTCTGTTTTCCGGTGACGACCATTTTTCCGTTCGCCGTGCGGAATTGAGAACTAGCACCAAAACGTCGGAGTAGTCCAAACGCGAGCATCGCTACAAAATCGGCCCGATCATCCACGGGACAAACTCTTCGTCGCCAATTCCTAGCGATTCGCTCTTTGTTGGTTTGCCGCTGGCGACCGCAAGGATTTCTTGGAAGATCTCATTGCCAACTTCGTCGAGTGTGGCATCGTCGAGAACGCGACCCGCGTTGATGTCCATGTCGTCGCTTAGTCGTTCGTACATTGGCGTGTTGGTTGCGATCTTAATCGACGGAGCCGGCTTGCAGCCGTAACAACTCCCTCGTCCGGTTGTAAACACGACCATGTTCGCGCCGCCAGCGACCATTCCGGTGATGCTGCACGGGTCGAACCCTGGAGTGTCCATCAGCACTAGTCCGCGAGACGTGATTTGTTCGGCGTATTGATAGACATCGTACAGTGGCGATTGCCCTGCCTTCGCCACGGCGCCTAGCGATTTTTCAACGATCGTGGTGAGGCCTCCCGCGGCGTTGCCGGCCGATCGATTATTGTCGACGACTTCGCCGAAGATATTCGCATACCAACGCCACCATTCGATGCGATCGAGCAACTTGCGACCAACAGATTCGGAGATGGCTCGGCGAGTAAGTAGGTGTTCCGCGCCAATCACTTCAGTCGTTTCGGCCAAAATCGAAGTTCCGCCGCACGCGACCAGCAAATCGCCCGCTACGCCAACTGCCGGATTCGCGGTGATGCCAGAATTGCCATCGGAGCCACCACATTCGGTTGCTAAAATGATTTCGCTGGCGGGAATTGTTTCTCGTTGAATCGCATTGACTTCAGGCAGCATCGCTTCAATGTGGTCAACCGCTGCGGTGATTGTCTTTTGAGTTCCGCCGCTCGCCTGCATCGTTAGCGTAAGTGGCTGTTTCGCGTTTTGATTGAAGCCTTCGATCTGGACAAGCTGTTGATCATCGATCAGATAGTCCAGCGTCGCTTGCTCACAGCCCAGTCCTATCAGCAAATAGCCGCCGATATTCGGATGACGAGCCATCCCGCCCATGACGCGATTCAATAGCTGATGTTGTTGACCGCCAAACTGCATCGCGCACCCGCCGTGATGAGTGAGCGCGACGACTCCATCGACGTTTGGGTAGTCTGCCAATCGTTCGGTGGTGAAATGCCTGGCGACATATTTGCTGACCGAAGCCGAGCAATTCACGTTAGAAATCACGGCGATGTAGTTGCGAGTTCCAGCCTTGCCGTTTGGTCGCTTGTAGCCTTCGAAGGTATGGGAATCGATGGGCGTAGGAGGTTTGACATTCGTTGAGAATTCGTACTCAATATCGCGGTGATTATTTTTTAGGTTGTGGCTGTGGACCCAATCGCCGGCTTCGATTGTTTCAGATGCGATACCGATCGGCTGTCCATATTTGACGACTTCGTCTCCTGTGGCGATGGCATTCGAGGCGATTTTGTGTCCCATGACGATGTCGGACTTGAGCCTGATTTCGCCACGTTCGTCGCTGAATTCGGTTCCTGCGGCCAGATTTGTCCTGGCAACGACAACATTATCGTGCGGGTTGAGGCGGATTGTAGGGTTGGGCTGGCTCACGACGAGTTAGGCCGATTTAGGCCGCTCCGGCAGGAATCTTTTAAAGTGGTGGAGCGTCTATAATAAAGAGGAGCGTCGAGGATCGGTAGGCACCGGTCAAAACGCGGACGTGTTAGCTCGCCCATCGTTGCGTTGGGCAATGCACAAAACGGAACAAGTAGATGGCAACCGGCACGACAACCGAAACCTTTGATCCTCGCGAGAACGATTACGATCGCTTCATTTTGCAGCAGATTGAACGGACACAGAGCAGAATTCGCATCACGGAATTGGCTACGTTAGTTTTGACGCTTGCCGTTGGAACGCTGGGATTCTTTTTGCTGGTCACGATCGTCGACCATTGGATCTATGGAATGGGATTCTGGGGGCGATTGTTGTCGTTGGTTGTGTTGGTCGGCGGTGGTGTTGCGTTCTTTGTAAAGCGGATCGTGCCATTCTTGGTTCGGTCGATCAATCCAATTTATGCAGCGCAAACGATTGAGCAATCGACGCCAAATGCAAAAAACGGTTTGATCAACTTTCTACTGCTGCGCGACCGACCACAAGAGGTTCGCGCGTCGGTGTTTGAAGCGGTGCAGAAGCGAGCGGCAACGGATCTGTCGAACGTCGAAATCGATTTGGCAGTCGATCGCACAACGATGATTCGGTTGGGCTACGCATTCGCGGTACTTGTCGCCATCGCGGGAGCCTACAAGATTCTTTCTCCCAAAGACCCCGTCGCGACTGTCGCACGCGTGATTTCACCGTGGCAGGAAATCTCGCGACCGGCCAGAGTTCAAATCAGCGAAGTGACTCCTGGTGACATAACCGTGTACAGAGGCGAATCAGTCACAGTGACGGCGTCCATTGCTGGCCTGAACGACGACGATTCTGTTGTGCTGATCTATTCAACAGAGGACGGTCAAATCGTTGATGCCGAACTGGCTATGTCGCACAACGGTGACTCGATCTACACCACGACACTTGGTGAATCGCATGGATTGCAGCAGCCGACGGTATACAAGATTCATAGCGGCGATGCAGAATCGGCTCAATACCGAATTGATGTTAAGGAATCGCCCAGCATTGATGTCGCTCGTGTCGATTACGAGTTTCCAAAGTATACGGAACTTGTGAACGAATCGACCGACGTAGGTGACATTCGAGCTGTCGAAGGTACAAAGATTGTAATCCGCGCGGAAGCAAACCAGCCCGTCGCATCTGCGTATTTAGAATTCGTTCCAGGTAAGTCTGCCGAGGGCGACGATTCTGATAGCTCAAGTCAACTGACCAAGATTGCTCAACGCGAATATCGCACTTTGCGAATGCGGCACGCGGGCACGACCGCGGAAGCAACTTTTGTCCTGCAGCTTCAAGCGGACCGCAAGACTCCCGAATTTACAGCTTACCGAGTGCGGTTTACCAACCGAGATGGCGAACGAAACGATCGCCCGGTATTGCATCAGATCGATGTGACGCCTGACCTGACGCCGCTTGTCGATATTCTTGCTCCCAACGAACGCGACGTTGAGCTGCCTGTTAATCGTTCGGTTGATTTCGAGTTGCGTGGCGTTGATCCAGACTTCAAGCTCAGCGACCTGTCGATTCGAGCCGCGACTGGTGGCAATACGATTTTGCGCAAGAACTTGTTGGAACAGGATGAACCTGGGCAAGTCGTTCGTAAGTACCGGTTCAACCCTGAGCATCTTGCTTTGAAACCTGGAATGTCCGTTTTGGTCTGGGCTGTTGTGTCTGATAATCGACGTTCACCCAAAACGGGTCAGCCCGATCCAAATGTTGCTCGAACCGAAAACTATCGAGTTCGGGTCGTTGCTCCGGAGCGAACCGAATCGCCCGAAGACGATGACTCTGAAGACCAGCCAGAACGCAACAATCAAGCCGATGAGAACACTCAGCCAAGTGAATCAGACGACAGTGGATCTGGTGGAACCGGAGGCACGAAGTCGGACGAGACGTCAGGCGACTCTAGCGAATCGAATGAGCAGAAAGGACACTCGGGCGGCAGCGGAACAGAATCTGAATCAGACCCGAACTCGCCGCCAAATGAAAACGCAGCGGATGGTGGAACGAGCTCTGCTGATTCTGGACCGTCCGACAACGGAAACAACAATTCCAACGAGTCTTCCTCCGAAAACAATCGCGATCAGAATCAGTCGTCCGATTCCTCGACCAGTCGTCGCTCGTCTGATTCCTTGGGTCAGGACGGCCAGCAGGGCAATGAACAGCAAGAACCAGTTGCAAGCGATGGCACAAATGATCCGGACGCATTTGAACGCATCCTGGACCATATGAACGAGAAAGGACAGGATCCGGAAGAATCTCCGCAGGCCGATTCGAACGAGTCGGGCAGCAGTCAGGAACATCAGACTCAACGTGGAAAAGGTTCCGAGAGCGATTCGGAAAGCAAGAACGATGATGCCGGCATAGGTGAACCGGAATCGAACGATGATTCGTCCGGAACACGCTCTGATTCTTCAGCGGATGATTCGGACAAGGCAAGCAACCAGTCGAACGACGAAGAGGCTACCGACGAATCTGATCAGACAAATGCAAGCGGCGGCTCCAGCGATGAAAAAGGAGAAGACGACGCTAGTGCAGACTCGGATGAAAATCCAAATGGTAAAGGTACCGCCAGCGACAAGCAGAATTCAGATCGCGATCCAAAAACGGATAAGGCTAACGGCAAAGCGAATCGAGGCGACCAGAAGAACGATCGGAACCAAGATCAGAACAAGGGCAAAGAAGATGATTCTTCGAAAGGATCTGTCGACGCTGACGGTGCCGCATCCGATCAGAATAGCACTTCGCCCGAACGTCCGCCAAACGGAAAGGAACCGAAAGCAGACGGTGACGAGTCCACAGATGGTGACGCAAACGAATCCCAGAACGGCAAGAAGCCAAGCGATCAGTCGCAATCGGAAACTTCCAACAATAGTCGATCAGATGACAACGGTCTGCCGTCGGATTCTGAAGCTGACTCGTCTGAAGGAGGGTCGGCCGCCGGCGAGAGTTCAAACGACGAGGCAAATGCGGACAAGGCATCTCGCAGTGGGAGCGCAGAAGCCGATGCTGCAAAGGATGAGACTGACAACGAAGTGAAGGCGGCCGACAAAGCGAACTTGGAATACGCAAAAAAAGCGACCGATATGGCGATCGACTACCTGAAAAACCACAAGGACAACCGCGAACTGTTGGACAAATTAGGTTGGACAGAAGACGAAGCCGACGAATTCTTAAAACGCTGGCAGAAACTGAAAAACGGATCTGCTGACGGGCGCCGCAACGGAAAAGCAACCAAAGAATGGAACGACTCGCTGAAGAGCCTTGGCCTGAAGCCGAAAAGATCGCAAACGAAACTGGGCGATCAGCGACGTCGTGACGTCAGCAGTAATTCAATCGATACCGGTCGTCGGTCAAAGCCACCAGCATCTTACGCCGAACAATTTCGAGCGTATCTGAAAGAGACCGATAAATCCGAGTAGCACGATTGTTTTCGCGGGCAGTCCTTGCTCGTTAGGTCTTTTGCCGTCGCGCGTACCTCTACGTGTGCAGCACAGTCCTTGTTCAATCATTGTAAGATTCGGCACAATCAATCGACGAATCGAACGCGAACGAACATTCTGATAAGATGAACTGGAGCGTCTTAGTGGACCGATCCCGTTATTAAGAGGGTTGCATGGGCGACACGTCGGTAACGATTTTTACTGGGCCTTCACCAGAGTCGAAAGCATTGAGCGCCAAAGCTAATCAAACACAGCTCAATCCGTCGACTTGGGTGGACGACTATTTGGACTATCTGTACCGGTACGCTTTCACCCGTCTCCGTGAAAGGAATGCGGCGGAAGAAGTAGTCCAAGAAACGTTTCTTGCGGGGGTCCGCTATGCAGATCAGTTTTCGGGCCGGGGTACTGAACGAGCCTGGTTGCTAGGTATCTTGAAACGCAAAATCATCGACTTCCTTCGTCAACGTGCAAAGCACGGCGGGACTTCTTATGAGGACGGAGCCGATCTTACCGCTCAGCTCTTTGACGCAAACGGCAATTGGAAAGCGAACGCACTGCGCTGGACGAATTCTCCTGGGAAAGACGTTGAATTGGCCGAGCTTTGGGATGTTGTCAAAGGTTGTTTGCAGGGCCTTCCGCAGGGGCAGGCTGACGTGTTTGTGTTGAGTGTCATGGCGCTCCGCATGTTCGGACCAGTACGGAGCGAACGTTGCCAGAAGTACTTCACGAAATCGCCGAAGGCGAGACACCTCGAGCACGCGAATTCAACAACGTCGTGTCGAGCGACCTAGACGCAATCTGTTCCAAGGCGATGGCTCGCAAAAGTCACCTGCGGCATGATTCGGTTCAGGACTTGGCCGAGGCGGTCGAGCGGTGGATGGCAGGGCAACGGGAAAAACAGGCCGGATACGATTCGCTAAGAATGGAAGGCCGAGAGCTTCGTGCCGATCTGCAGTCAGCCGTGTCCGATCTAGAACGCAACGCTCGATTCATGTCTCGATTGCCACCGATTCAGCAATTGATTTCTGCCGATACAGAACAAGATATCTCCGCTTGGCGAGATCGCTTGGCGATGATTTTTCAGGGACTGCTCGAGGCGACTCCAAATTATCGCAGTGTTGCCTACTGTCGCGTTGATCGAGATCGCTTTACGGAGCTGGTCCGCGTGGAACGGCATAGTCGAGATTCGTCACGAGTTCGTGTTGTTCCTAAGAGCCGATTGCGCGAAGTGGAGTGCAGCGATTTCATGAAATCGGTGGTTTTGCAGAAGCCAGAAGAGGTTGTTACGTCGCTGGTTTGCGATCCACTTTGTGACGGAATCGACTGCCACATGGCGTGCCTGGGCTTAGTCGCGGGCGTCCCAGTTTATGACGACTCAACAGAGGATTCGTTTGGTTTTGTGATGGTCGACTGCGACGTCAAACGAGTTCTTCAGCAGCAGATGAGCGGCCGTTATGCCTCGCGTGAGATTGTCGTCGCGTGTGATGTGTTGCACATCATGATGCGTTTTCATGCCGGACGAATTGACGAAGATTCCATTGGCAAGAAAGTTATGGACAAGGCTCCGCAATTTGAGCCCGCGCTCGCGACATTGCGCACGGAATTGGAATTCATCGACGTGACGAATTCGGAGATTTACGGAGCTCGACTGTGGCTCGCGCCTGGAGAAAAAGGATTAGTGTATTTACTCCGACAATCGATTAATTGATTGGTCACGTTGGCCAGCTCGTTTCTCGTTACCGAACTTTTGTCACACGTACTCGTCGAATACCCCAATCCAGCTCCTTCTCCGTCAGCGATCCGTTGTGATTTCTGTCGAAGATGTCGAAGCCGATCATGAGTTCAGTAGGCATTTCTCGACGATTAATCATGCCGTTGCCGTCTTTGTCGCGGTTCTGAATTGTTCGGAGTGTCATTGGCAGCACCGGCGTGGGTTCGTTCTTTCCCTGTGTCTTAGCAAGAACTTTGTCTTTGTTCTGATTAGATTCGCGATCGAAAATCTGAGCTTCGCCACTGGTTTCCTGTGCGAGGTAGTCAGATCGCAGATAGGCCCTGCCAACGTTGTCTTCTTTTAATTGAGCATTCCAAAATGCGAGCGTTACGCTTTTAACGTACTCAACCTGACGAACTTCGGTTGGGCTTTTGACGATGCCACCGAAGTCGCTGTTCGCTTCTTCCACGAACAGCATGAATTTGTCCTTGGGAGGAGATTTTAGGAATGGTGTGAGTCGCCAACGCCAGTCTTCGCCGCTTGGTGCATTGTCGTTTGTACCTGTGACGAACAGCGATGGGCGGTCCATGTGCTTCCATGAATCTTCGGCAAATCTCGTGTGGTCATTAGGCCCTTGCGGGGAAATGAAAACGAAGCAATCAACGTTATTGTTTTGTTCAACCTCGCCATCTCGCATTGTCGCACCAGCAATCAGCTGTGCTGTGTGCGCTCCTTCGCCGTGTCCGCCCACACCTATACGTTTCAAGTCGACTAAGTTTGCGAAAACGTGGTGACGTGTTTTTAAGCTTTCCAGGTTCTCAATAATGAAGGACACGTCTTTTTCGCGTTGCAGCCAGTAGTCCACATTACCCGAGTCGCTCGTGCTCTTGTGGAATGGTTGGATGCAAACGTAGCCATGTGAGGCCCAGTACTTAATGAGTTCTCGGTACTGATGACCAGAACTTGCTTCGCAATGAGACCAAATGATGATGGGGCACTTGCCGTCGAAGCCGTCAGGCACCGTTATCCGCAGAGGTATTTCTCGATCTCGGATGTCGTCGTGGAAAACGATCTTCAGCGTTGAGCGAGTTTCAAATGTTTGCAATGAGCTAGTGCTGCTGGCAGCGGCACTGTTGCCTTCGGCAACCGCAATGTCACTTTCGGGCTTTGCCTCTCCGTGGACGACGCTAATTCCTGAAACAACTATCAAAGTTGCAATGAGTTTTGTCCGCACGGCAAGGACCATGTTTACTCGCTTCCATTAGATGGCAAAAAGTGGACCGAAAGAGTTACTCAAACCCTTCTTTTCGCATTGCGGCCGATGCGTCAAGTGTTGCACCGCTACCGAACCAAATAGCTCCAAGATTACTTATAGCGCTGATCGGGACTTCAACCGTGGCGGTGATAATATCACCCGCTTCAGCATCCTCCGGCGACGGAGCAAACGTTACGGTAATTCCTTCGTTGGGAATCTGCGACGCGAATTGCTCTGCGACTGCAGTAGCTGACGCGGTTGTTGCGCTCGGGAGTGTCGCTTCTCGACAGGCCTCCCGAGCGGCGGTTGTCACATTCTGTTGAATGATCATCGCGCGGCCGAATTCGATCATTCCCAGCAGCATTAGCATCAGGAATGGAGCAACGACAGCGAATTCGACAACCGCAGCACCTTTGCGTTTGGGCAATCGTTGCTTCCGACGCGTTCTTGGCATTTCGTTGATGTTACTGGACACGAGTT
Organism: Planctomycetales bacterium; assembly: GCA_020426925.1. Taxonomy (GTDB): domain Bacteria; phylum Planctomycetota; class Planctomycetia; order Pirellulales; family Pirellulaceae; genus JAGQPC01. Next base: position 9,805 of record JAGQPC010000368.1, read on the forward strand.
GGATCTCCCGATGTTGTTAACGGCTGGTGGTTAATCCACCAAGAAAGCTCTCGAATAAACATACGTTGCCGTGTCAGTGGTCCCATCACCACGAATAATCCCCTTCACGGCGATAGGTGCTGGCTACACGGTCAGGTGCTTCTTCTTCATTGGGCCAGTGAGCTTGACACCCATAATGCGAACACCGACCAACTTGACGATGGTGTAGTTAGCGTTATTGCCGTTCCCAGCAACGCTGCCGAACACTGGTATGACGCGAGTTTGCCCGATGATGGCGGCGAGTTCGTCTTTGACGCCGGCGCTGATGCCTGTGTCTCCGTTCAAGTTGAGCTCTCCGTTTGCGTCAAATTCAAGCGAACCACCGATCGCATCAAAATCACTAGGACTGATTCCATACAGAATTTGGCGGGCGATGTCGTTTGTGCTGTTGTTGGCCGGTCCGATATCTACCGTACCTCGGTTTCCTGGCGATCCTGTACCTTGCGGGTACAGATTAACTTCTAGGATTCCGTCCGATCCACATGAAGAAACCGTTTTCGTTTCGGGGTCGTATGCGTAGCTGTCGGAGCCGATGCCATTTTCTAGGTCAGTCCAAGTATCTAGATCCAGCGCGAACGGCAAGATATCGACGTTGCTGCCATCTTCCGGTGTGCGGATTCCTGCGACGTCACGCACGATAGCGGCGGTTGAAGTTGAGTCAGCATTTAAACCATTGACTCCCATAGCTCGCGCGAAGAAAGTGCGTATTTGACCGTTGGTCTGTTGGTTCCTGGTTACCGTTACTCGCACGGCGTTGAAATTTGTTGGGTCGGACGTGTCGAACTGATCCGGAGCACTGAAGTCAGCAAGGTATCCGAGTTCTACGTCACCATTGGGTACAGTCGGAAGTTCGTTGCAGATTTCGTTTGCATTGGCAGTGCCCGCAGCTTCGGAAGTTGTTTGGCTGGCCACGGTTTCCGTTGTCTGTCCACTGGCGTATTGCTCGGCCAGTTCCCAGCATGCTGCCAACGCTGCCGCGTCCGCCGATCGTTGGATTTCCGCACGGGCGTTGTGCACATAGCCGAGGTCGACAACGATTGCGGTGACTGAAACTAAGACGACTAATCCGAAGACTGCCGTGACGATGACATTGCCTCTGCGGCGTCGGTACGTGCGTTTGTATGACATGATTTTCTCGCGCTGATAACTCTGGAAATGACGGCCGGTTGCTCTTACAAGGAATGTCTTCTTCTTAGTCCCATGGATCCAGATCGGAATCTATGTCGATAGGTGCGTGCAAGTCATAACGGTGCCCGTCGGAAGTAAACCACGAGATGCGCTGAAGGACTAGCGAAACAACGCGATTGCCTGCATAGCCAACGCCGGATTGAGTTAGCGAAACAGCTGGATTGTACGAATTCAGATTCGTTTGGCCCGTAGTCACAGAAGTCTTGAGGTGTCCAAGTCCGCCGAAGCCACCCCAGCTTTTAGAGGTTCCGTCTTTGATCTCAAATTCAACAGCTCCGTTCTTCATTTCCATAACTTGCGTCCAATGCAACGTTTCTTCGTTTTGGTCCAGCAGGCTGTCGTTCGGATTGTCTTTGGAAAGTAGGACTTCGTCTCCATACATGAGCTGCACTTGAGCACCGCCCGGCAAGTAATCTGGATCCGTTCGGTAGTTGATGTAGAACATGAAGAAATGTCCGAGCAGATCCGATTTTGGCGACATTGCCATCGATACCTGTGGGCCGTTGGTGTTAAGACTGGGCTCTCCAACGTAGAGTGACCATTCTTCCTCTACACGGACAATCTGTACGCCATCGGCGTTTGCCGCCGAATAGGTCATCGCGACGAGCGCGATAGCAAGTGCTGTTGGTTGAAGAACGCGTTTCATAGGATGCTCCAGACTTCTGAGGATTTCGTGCGCCTTACGGTGCAAAACAAACGTGACAAACCAATTCGTCCTGATGAACCATCTGGCCAAAGCCTCAAGATGCCAAAGCCGCTTTCTGCCCCGGACTCCAGCTACACTGGTACCGGTTCTTCGTGTTTTGTTTCTGCCTGCGAAATAGCAGTTTTAGATGAGTCGCTATGTTCGTGTCGTTCTTTTTTCAGCCTTGCGACGACTGCGTTGAACTCGTTGATTACGTCGTGGCAGTAATCCTTGGAACGCAGTTCAATCTGTTCCGCGTCATTCCCATTGGCCAGTTCTGTGAGCTTGAGTTTCAGCCGATGGATTGGTCCAAGAATCCGATTGCTAAAGACTAACACATCTAACAGAACGATCGGCAGCATGATGAACGACAATGCCGTCGTGCGGACGAAACCGGCACCTCCACCGCCGGCCACTGGTGCGTTGCTAAACATCGCATTGCTGTTGGCTAGACAGGCGATTGCTAGGAAACAGCACGACCAATAAATGACAATTCGCAGGCACAGTAATCCTTGAATCCGAGGGTTTACAGTCACGTGTGTTCTACGCCATTTGGACATTGTGTGTGTCACCTGAATCATAATTGCGAGTTGGCGGCAGTCCGTATCTGAACCATACGTCAGAATCTCCTTGTGTGGGAATCCACGCCGGAGTTTTTTCGTTGATGGTTGCATTTCATAAGCAGCTGCGGAAGTCTAGTCGCAGTCGTGAAACTATACGACAATGTTATTTTGAAACACTTCGTGATTGCATGTTGGAAGCGTGAGACATCGCATGGCAAAAATACGATGGGGAATCCTAGGGTGTGGGGACATTGCGAACAAACGAGTTGCCGAGGCGATTCAAATCGATCCGAATTCGGAACTCGTCGCAGCATGTCGGCGTGACGCTATGCTGCTTGACGAATTCTGTCGAAGGTTCGCCGTCACGAAATCATTTACAGGTGCAACGGAACTGATTGACAGTGCGGAAATCGACGCTGTTTATGTCGCCACGCCGGTACATCTTCATCGTCAAAACGTGTTGGATGCAGCTCGGGCCGGAAAGCACGTGCTCGTGGAAAAGCCGATGGCGCTGAATGGCGACGAATGCGATGAAATGATCACCGCGTGTGCTGAAGCCGGTGTAACGCTGTCTGTCGCTTACTATCGCCGATTCTATCCAATCGTACAGCGACTGCGGCAGCTGATCGCGTCCGGGCAATTTGGTAAGCCGCTTTCAGTGCTCGCGGCTTGTGGAAACGCAACGACATTTCCCCGTGACGATTGGCGAGTCGTCAAAGCACAAGGCGGAGGCGGACCACTAATGGACATCGGAAGCCATCGGCTCGACCTCTTCCTCGATCTGTTCGGCGAAGTGTCGTCGGTCAAGGCATTTACCGAAAACATTGTCGCGAGTCATGAATCGGAAGACGCCGGTATCGTTACGATGAAATTCTCAACCGGGCCTATCGGAATCTTGGAAACCTACTTTGGTGCGACCGATGTACCTGACCGATTTCAAATTACGTGCACTCGCGGTGCTATGTTCACAGACTCATTGAACGACGGTGAACTGGTGCTCATGCAAAACGGAACAACGACGCGCGAATCGCATCCTGCACATCGAAATCTACATGCTCCGCTGATCGCCGACTTTACGTCCGCCATTTTAGATTTCCGGCAGCCAACCGTGACCGGACAGCAGGGAGCTGCCGTCAATAAATTGATTGACCGCGCATACACCGACGCGCAACACTAGTGGAGCTTACTAAAGATCTCTGAAGCTATAGCAGTTTCGTAGCTTCCAGAGCGGCCGCCTACAATCAAGAACGCGCGCCATACTCTTCGAGGTACGCGAGCATCTTTTGCTTCAGATCGTCGGTCAGGTGTCGTTTTCCGTCAACGTCGTTTTCGCTCAGATGCTTGATGACTTCGTGGACAGTGACGATAGCGAAAGTGGGCATGGTGAACTCTCGGCCCACTTCTTCCAGAGCAGTATCGTTGCCGGTGCCTCGTTCCTTGCGATCAGTTGATACGATCAAGCCAGCTAACGTGATGTCGGCGGCGTGCCGCAGGATCGGAACGGTTTCGCGGATCGAGGTGCCGGCGGTGGTGACGTCTTCAATGATCAAAACACGCTCGCCATTTTGTGGTTGGTGTCCGACGAGCACGCCTCGTTCGCCATGATCTTTTGCTTCCTTGCGGTTAAAGCAAAACGCTATATCCCGATTGCGGCCAGCCAGCGCGATGGCAGTTGTGACAACCAGCGGGATTCCCTTGTATGCCGGCCCGAACAAGACGTCGTATTTGGTGCCAATTCCCGCTTCGATTGCATCCGCATAGAATTCGCCGAGTTGCCGCATTTGCTGACCGGTGCGATAGAGGCCGGTATTAACGAAGTACGGCGTTTTGCGTCCGCTCTTCGTTGTGAAGTCTCCGAACGTCAGAACTCCGGACCGAACCATGAACTCAATGAATCTCTGTTTGTAAGCTTCCATTCGTTGGGACACTTTCTTTCAAATTGAACGTGCAGTGCGTTGGTACGTCTTGCGGGCGAACTGGTTTCGTTTGATATTGAGCCATTGCAACGACAATGACGGATAAAATCAACCGTCCGCAACCCGGACAAGATTCTTGCGATCGCCGAATCGATGAACGACGACCGAATTAACTCGGCCCATTGGGTCCAGCACAGCCAATTGCTGCTCGATTCGTTCGAGCACTTTTTGGGGCGATCTTTGATCGATCGTTGCGGCAGCCAATTGGATCAGTCTACGCGGCTATTCCGTATTCCTGCCGTCGTTGTTGCGCACGGCACCGAGACCGACCCGATCTTGTCGTATGGGAATCAGGCTGCGATCGATCTTTGGGAAACGGATCTTGAGACACTGCTGTCGATGCCTTCGCGGAAGACTGCTGAACCGGAAGAACGCAAAGAACGGGAGGATATGCTGAGACGAGGGCTCGAAAAGGGCTTCATTGACGATTATCAGGGCATTCGAGTCACCACGACTGGAAAGCGGTTCTTCATCGAAAATGCGATCATCTGGACCCTGATCGATTCTTCGACCGGTGAACGCATGGGCCAGGCAGCGACATTTGCCGCGTGGCGGTTTCTGGAGTCGTAAGATTCCGGGTATTCAGCGCTGTTTTACCGATTCAAAAAGACTACGTAAGCCGTACTTGTGTGCTATGTTTCGTGGCAGAGGTTGTCAAAACACAACGACTCGGATCGCCCTAAAGTATGTCCTAGCAAGCAGTTTCGCTTCGGCGCGTGCGTCGGGGACTTGGATCAAATCTAGCTAATCATCTAGAATGACTTTGAGGGATCATCCGCGCGACGGAATTACTCGTCACATTTGTTACGACTGCAACTCTCTGCGTCTGTTGCATAGCAATTAAGTCGGTCTTCTGCGGGACTTCGAAGAAGAGGGTGGTATCGGTGACGAAGAGGCCGCTAATCGAGAGGAGCATAAAATGAACATCCTATTGGCAAGCAGTGAAGTTGTACCGTTCGCCAAGACTGGTGGATTAGCTGACGTCTGCGGCGCTCTTCCCGTGGAGCTGGAGCAAATGGGCCATTCCGCGTTCGTTTTCCTTCCGGCGTATCGTCACATCCACGAAGCGGGTGTCGCGATCGAGTCTACTGGCATTACTTTCGAAATTCCCATCGGAAACAAAGTTGTTACCGGAGGATTGTTAAAAAGCACGCTGCCAGGAAGCGATGTGCCAATCTATTTTGTGCAGCAAGACGACTACTTCGATCGCGCCGAATTGTATCGCGAAAATGGCGAAGATTACCGCGACAACTGTGAGCGTTTCGTTTTCTTCAGCCGAGCGGTACTAGAAAGCATCCGTCTGTTGGATCTAAAGATCGATCTCATT
>JAGQPC010000369.1 GCA_020426925.1 Planctomycetales bacterium
CAAAGGCGCGAACATCTCAAATGAAACCGAAACATAACCTCCTCCAGACCATGATAATAATTGCTGCCATGTCATCCGCATTGTTTTCCGGCGACGAAGTTTACAAGCTAGGAGCCGAATCGATACGGCAGGATGGTGTGCCTCGAGGCCAAGTTTCAGAACACGCTTGGAAAAGCGATATCTTCTCGGGGACGATCCGCCGATATTGGGTGTATGTTCCGGCGCAGTACGACGCCGACAAGCCGACAGCCACGATGGTGTTTCAGGACGGGCACACGTATGTCGATGAAGAAGGACAATTCCGAGTGCCAGTCGTGCTGGACAATCTAATTCACAAAGGCGATTTGCCGCCCATCATCGCGATCTTCATCGATCCAGGTCACAAGAAGGACGCGTTGCCGGAAAAACCTGGCTGGCGTCCAACGCCTGAAAATCGCAGTTTCGAATACGACACTCTGTCGGACCAGTACGCTCAGTTTCTGCTGCAGGAAGTTTTGCCGGAGGTAGGTAAGCAATACAACTTGACCGACGATCCCAATCAGCGAGCGATCTGTGGAATCAGCTCCGGTGGCATTTGCGCGTGGACTGTCGCATGGGAACGGCCCGACGCATTTCGCAAAGTGCTCAGCCACGTCGGCAGTTTCGTGAACATTCGCGGCGGACACGTTTATCCGGCGCTGATTCGCAAGACGAAGCCAAAGCCGATCCGGATATTCCTGCAAGACGGTTCCGGAGACCTCGACAACGCGCACGGCAACTGGGCGCTTGGGAATCAACAAATGGCAAAAGCGCTTGAGTTTTCCAAATACGACTACAAGTTCGTTTACGGCGAGGGCGAGCACAACGGCATCCACGGCGGCGCGATACTTCCCGATTCGCTACGGTGGCTGTGGCGGAATGGCGACGAATGAAAAGGAGACGATCAGAGAACAGCCTGCCTGGATTGTTTCGCCTGTGCGTTAACCGACCGCATAATGACAGCGCTTCGCCGGCGGCCCTTCACTGAACGGGAGGCTCGCGCCATCCTTCGAGTCGGAACCAGCGCCAGACAATCGCCATTCCTATCAAAAACACTGTGGCAGACATGGGTTCAGGCACTAGGGCGATTGTGTCAAGCGTTCCAACCTCATAGCCACCATCTTGGAATGCAACGACTAAATCATGACTGTCGAAACGTTGATCGCCTGTCCAGTCTCCGTCCTGCCATGTCGCTGCGATATCGATTCCGAACTTCCCAGCCCGGAACACCGTTACGATGTCACTGCTGTTGAACTCACCGTCAAGATTTGCATCACCAAAAACAGTTCCAGCGAAATCATGGACCCAATCGTCATGATCCGCCTGGTCCAATCGCCCATCCATGTCTACATCGTAGGACAGGTCAACACCAGCCCGCACGGCGATGGCAAGCCGGTCCACGTCGTCAGTATCTAAAATACCATCAACGTCAAAGTCCCCGTTTTGGTCACTATAGTATTCGGTATTGATGATCCGACCTTCTGTATACAGTTGTGACAGGTCCCAAGCGCCAGCGGGCAGTTCGATGGACGAAAACACATTCCCTGGTTCAAGCAGGCCCGGCCAATCGAAAAGGTCAGATGTGCCTATGATTTCATGAAACACTCCACCGTCAGTCAGTTCCGTCGGATCACTATACACTCGCAATGTCCCGCCAAGTGTGACTGGCGTGTCCGACGAAATGGCGAAATGCCCGTGCGAACAGCCAAAAAAACAGCCCGCGCGAAACTCGAGAATCGAGTCATCAGCAATTTCGAAACGTTCCGATACAGAGACCATTCCAACCGTGGGCGATACGGACAAATATTCGCCACCACGCAACTCCAATCCGTTCATAGTCCCGTCAGGCATGATCGCGTTGCGAGTCTTCGTTGATGCGACGGGCGAGAAATTCTCTACGCCACGCAAATTCGTGCCAAACAGGTTGGCATTGGCAAGTTCGACGCCCTTCAGATTCGCGTAAAACAAAGACGCATTCGAAAGATTGGCTCCAGAGAGTGCTGCTTCTTGAAGATTCGCGAAATCAAACGAGGCGCCCGTAAGATCTTGGCCGCTGAAGTCCCAATGCTCGAGATCGCCGTTGCGAATGCTTATGCCCCGCAGATCTTGATTCTGATAACTTCCGGTTGAATAAAGCTGTTCTTGAGTCAAACCAAGCGTGCCTTGAAACTTTGCACCGGCAATATTCGCGTCTCTCAAATCGGAGTCGGTCAGAATCGCGTATCGCAGCGAGGCCTTGCTAAGATTCTGGCCGCGAAAATCCCAACCGGTCAGATCCCTGCCGACAAACCTAACACCTCGCAGATCTTTGTCCTGATAGCTGGCGGTCGAGTAAAGCTGTTCTTTCGTGAGGCCACTCGATGAAGGGCCTGAGAGATTCGCTCCCGCAATCACAGCTCCACTCAAAACGGCGTTTGTCAACGGTGCGTTTAACAGGGACGCGTTGGTAAGGTTTGCCCCGCTCAAATCGGCCTCCGCCAAGCTGGTTGGAGAACGGACGAACGACAGGTCGGCGCCGGTGAGATTTGTTGACGCCAAATTTGCAGCGGTAAGATCGAGGTCCCAAAACCTGACTCCAGGGCCAGGTTCGATGCCTTCCGTACCCGGAATCAGTTCACCGTTGTCCCAACGGTATATGTCAGCGTTGGCGGTCGAACAAGTCACGCTCACCGCGACCGCGAGCATTGCCGTCCTTCGCCAAAGACTCCGCCTAAGTTCACAGGTCAGAACGAACATGCCCAGCAGAAGCAGAAGATTCGGAACCGGTTCCGGCACGGCGCGCGCGGAGTCGCGAAGTCCCTGTTCGTAGCCTCCATCTTTAAACGCGGCGACGAAATCAGCTGAATTAAATCGTCGATCACCCGTCCAATCACCTCCGTCCCAGCCAACACCAATCGCTTGCTCGTAAGCCCCCGCTTTGAACACGTCAACAAGATCGGTACTGTTGAATTCACCGTCTAGATTGGCATCACCGATCCATGTTTTCTTGAGCTCTTTCACCCAGACATTCAAGTCGTCTCCATTGACCAACTGATCGCCGGTGACGTCAACGCGAAGGTCGGGTGTACCAGTCGCGATTTCTGCTATCAGCGTGTTGATGTCCGAGACATCCAATTCTCCACTCTTGTCGAAATCACCGTAGTGCACCAACCACTGAGAAAACAGCGTCAGCGGCGTCTCGTACCTCACAGACATGTTGTCGGCATGACCACCGGGAAACGTTGTATAGTCGTGCTCGATGCCTTTATGCTGAAGCTCACGATGAAACGCTTCGTTGACCGCGAGATTTCTATCAGATTGGCCTACACTTAGTCCATAACCGCGAAGTGATGCGAATTCGTCGGCATATTGTTCTAAGAGCAAATACACATCGTATGCGGAGTACCATTTGTCGCGAATTTCTGGAATGACTTCGAGCGTTTCCAGGTCGAACGGATAGTCAACCAACAGGGGAGGCCTATCAAGATTTGGTGAGATGGCCGTAGCCCACACGTACATCAACCACCCGTAGTTGAACCCAGAAAACTCAGACGGAGCATGAATTGCTTTGAGCTCGTTCAGAGCGTTTGGCCTATCTGTAAAAACGACTTGATCGCCGCTCAGATTGGGAAAACTGTCAAGTCGCGAAAAGCTATGAAAGCCAGAAGCGAGACTGTACGCCGCGCCAAACTCATCTGCATGCTTCATCGCAAAAATGGACGAAGCCATTCCTCCCATCGATTGCCCGAATATTCCGCGACTGTCACGCTCCGGAATCGTACGGAAGTTTGAATCAATGTGACTGACCACGTCCTGGATGACGTAATCTTCGTAGTTCCCATTAAGGTCGGAATTCAACCAGCTATGAGTACCTGGGATTACTCCGCCAGCGCCATCGACGGCTACAATGATCATCTCTTCCATCGAGCCATCTGCAATCAGTCGATTTGCAGTGCTATGGCCATTGAAGCTGAAGAAGTTGTTGACGTTTCCGCCGGCGCCATGCAGATAATACAAGACTGGGTATCGTTGATTGGAAGTTTCATAACTCGGCGGAAGATAGACACGCGCGCGACGAGTCGCAGAGTCGCCTGTAAAATTCCCTTCGAGAGCCTGGCTGTCAAAAGTCGTCGCAACGACTTTGCCCCGTGGAGCCTGCGCCCATGAAGCTGTCCCCACAAGAACCGATAAGAATAGCACTAAGTTCACCTTCGCAAGCGAACAAGTTAGTTCTGATGATCGTCGACTCATGGCGAATTCTCCAATACAATCGATCTTTGGCGTTCCGATGTGCCGCCGCGTCCACACGGAAATCACCTTTGGTCGCTAAATACGTCATCCAAATTTGATTTTTTGTGAGAAAAGTGATCGCATGGATTCCGACAACTGGCAGGAATTACTAGCGCAGATTCGCACAGGCGATAACACGGCCGCGGCAGAATTGCTCGATAGATACGCAACCAGATTGATTGCGTTGGCTCGACGTCGTCTGTCCTCGATACTCGCCAGTCGCCTCGATCCGGAAGACATTGTTCAATCGGCGTATCGAACTTTCTTTCGCCGCGCACAGGACGGTCAATTTCATTTCAGCGAAGGAGATGACTTATGGCGGCTGTTGGCGGCAATCACAAGCAATAAAGCTCTGCGTCAGGCGCATCGACACACTGCGGCGAAAAGGTCAGTTGAAAGAGAGTGTCATTCCGCAGAAAGCGACATCATGCAATCCGTCTCTCGTCAGGCATTGGCGCGTGATCCGACTCCGGACGAGGCACTAATGATGATCGAGGAAAGCAAAACCTTGCTGGAAAACCTGTCGCCCCAACATCGAAACATTCTGGAGTTGACTCTGCAAGGCCATGATGTTCCGGCGACAGCCGAACAGGTTGGCTGTTCCGAACGCACTGTCCAACGAGGTCTAGAACGGGCGCGCGAGCATCTTGAGAAAAGACTGTTCGGCGACCTTCAATCATGAGTTCCGATCTCGATTTCGCCAGCAGTCGTTCACACCACGCAGAATTTTTCGGACGAGTTTAGAAATACGTGTCGCCATCCGACGTAAAATCGGATTACAAAATAGAGTGGTCCACTAGTACTTGGCGGTTCACGATGACATACGAAGAAATCGAGCTTGATACACGACTTGAGCGATTCGACTCGTCCTGGCGAAAGGGGAATCCACCGCAGATTGAGCACTTCATGCGGCCCGACGGTTCTGAATGCTGGGACCAAAAGCAAAGGGAAGAACTTCTAATCGAACTAGTAATGATCGATTTGGAATACCGCTGGCGACTGGCCCGAGAGAAGAGCACACAAAATCGCGAGTGTCCCGGACGAGAACTACCGCCATGCCCCAAGCTAGAAGATTACCTTCACGTTTTTCCAAATTTAGGGGCCACAGGACGCCTTCCAATAAAAATCATAGCGAGTGAGTACCGCACGCGTCATCGATGGGGTGATGGCCCCGACCATGCCGAATTCTTGCGAAGATTCCCCGACATTGCACAAGAGTTGTGTCGTGCTCTGCAAGAAGTTGATCGCAGATTGCCTGATCAGGCGTTTGGCGATGGTCTCCGCATTCGTTGTCCCTTTTGCCATTCAATGATCGACATACAAGACGTTGAGTTGTCCGGTCGGATTGACTGCCCAGCATGTGGACGAGAGTTCAAACTGATATCGAGCGAAACCTGCTTTCCGGGTCAAAGAATCGGCGAATTCGAACTCGTCAGTCGACTTGGCGCTGGCAGCTTTGGCACGGTCTGGAAAGCGAAAGACACTCGACTTGAGCGGTGGGTGACTTTAAAAATCCCGCATCGCATTCACCTGCAGCCAGCCGATCTAGAACTTTTCTTGCGGGAGGCTCGAGCAGCAGCACAACTAAACCATCCTAACATTGTGAACGTTTTGGAAGTCGGTAGAAGTGACGACACCGTTTTCACAGTAAATGATTTTGTCGAGGGAGAACCACTATCAACTGTAATGAAGGAGCGCCCCTTCAATCAGCGTGAAGCAGCGGAACTGTGCCAAACGGTCGCCATGGCGCTTGATCACGCTCATCGATCTGGTGTCATCCATCGCGATGTGAAGCCGGCCAATATCATCCTGCGAACTGATGGCACTCCAATGCTGACAGACTTTGGCCTTGCTCGCCGCATTTCTGCAAATGACGTGACAATGACATCTGACGGGCAATGTTTGGGTACCCCGGCCTATATGTCGCCTGAACAAGCGCAGGGAGATTCGCACGATGCCGACGGGCGATGCGATATCTATTCGCTGGGAGTCGTGTTGTACGAGCTGCTTGCCGGTGAACTTCCATTCCGAGGCAGCGCTCGAATGCTCGTCAGCCAGGTTGTCAATGACGAGCCAACTCGACTCAGGAAGAGCGGCAGTCAAATCCATGCCGATATCGAGACCATTTGCCTGAAGTGTCTGGAGAAGAATCCAGCCAAGCGATATGCATCGGCACATGAACTTGCTGATGAATTAGGACGTTATCTCAGAAATGAACCAATTTGCGCCAGGCCTAGCTCGCAGATGACCAGAATCTGGCGATGGTGCCAGAGAAACCCACTTCCGGCAAGTTTGGCGATGGTACTCGCGTTGGTTATTGTCATCGGATTTGGCAGCGTAACCACACTGTGGGTTCGTGCGGAGAAAGATGCGCAAAACGCACGAGTGGCACGCGACGAAAAACGCCTCCAAGTCGTTGAACTGGCTCTTCAGCGTGGACAGGACTTTTGCATACAGGGCAAAACCGATGTAGGCATGCTGTGGCTCGCCCGAAGCCTGGAGCTTGGACCGTCCGAAACGTTGGACCGATTGATTCGCATCAATATTGCACAGTGGCATGCGAACATGTATTCGTTGAAACAAGTTCTGCCTCTGCGACGTCGCGTCGATAGTGTCGCCTTCAGCCCTGATGGAACCCTGATTGCCACGACTGAAAAAGACACTGGCGTTCGGATCTGGGACGCACAAACGGTGCAGCCAGTCTGGAAACCAATCACGAAGGGACAAACGGTCCGCGTGTTGGCGTTCAGTACCGACAGTCGTCGCATCGCCATTGGTGACGACCGGACGCTCGAGATCTGGGATACGGTGAAACAAACGCCGATTAGTAAGAGGATGCACCATCCGAGCCAGATTCGGTCGACGAACTTTAGTCCAGATGGCAAGACCGTCGTCACAGGATGCTACGACGGAACTGCTTGGCTATGGGACGTCGAGACGAGCAACCAGATCGGCACAACGCTCACTCACGACACTCGGACATATTCGGCTACTTTTAGCCCAGACGGCAAGATGGTCCTTACCGGAAGCATGGACACGACAGCCCGACTTTGGAATGCAACATCTGGAGAGCCTGAGTCGGCCCCACTTCAGCACGGAGGCTCGATATGGTCCGTTGCGTTCAGTTCTGACGGAACGCGGATTGCGACCGGTGGCGATTTCGCGGCCGTACAAATCTGGGATCGCGCAACACTGGAACCGCTGATCGAGATCGGTTCTTTTCACCGCGTGCAGTCTCTCACTTTCGATCCGACAGATTCGCTAATCGCAGTCGGTTCTACCGATCGGGCATGCATTTGCGACGTGCGGACGGGCAGGATTATGCAAGAATTCTCGATTCATTCGGGCGATGTTCTTGCCGTGGGATTCAGCAAAGACGGCAAGCTGTTCCTTACGGCAAGTGCCAACGGGAAGGTTGCCATTTGGTCGGCTAAGCCAATTCAAGCCAGTGCCCAACCCTTAGAACACGACGATACCGTCTGGAGTGCCGCATTTAGCACTGACGGTTCGCGCATTGTCACAGGCAGCGCGGGAAGCGTCCAGCTTTGGGACGTCGGCCAGAAAAAGCTACTCGTGAGGCGTGCCTTGCCCGGCAGGACCGCAGGTGCTGTGGATTTCTCACCTGACGGTCTAACTGTCGTCGTGTCAGAGAATTCCAAGCTGCATCTGCGGAAGGTACCGTCATTGGCTATTATCGGCCAACCATTGGTACACGACAATTGGGTCAGTGCCGTTAAGTTTAGTCCTGACGGCACTCGCGTTCTTTCCGCTAGCTTTGACGAAACAGCGAAGCTCTGGGATACGCGAACTGGTGAGCCTACCACCGAACTGAAGCATCCTGATCAGGTTCGCGCAGCGTCGTTTAGTCCCAATGGTTTGTTCATTCTGACCGGCGCACTAGACAATGTGGCTCGATTCTGGAATGCGCGGACGTTCAAGCCATCGGGCGAGACGCTGCGGCAGCAAGGGATGATCACAGCCGTAGCCTACAGTCGCGACGGAAAGCTTATCGCCACCGGTGATTCTGACGGAGTAGCGATGATCTGGAACTCAGATACGCGAGAACCTGTCAGCAGTCCGCTAGTTCACGATAGTCGCGTCAACGCCGTTGCTTTCTCGAGCAATGGTGATTATCTCGTTGCCGGAACGTCCACGGGCGAGACGAGGTATTGGGACTGGAGAATGAGAAAACAAATCGCGTTACCTCGTTGGCATAACCGATCGGTCGATGATGTTGAGTTTAGCCCTGATGGACAACAGTTTGTGACGGCAAGTTGGGACGGCACCGTGCGGTTGTGGAAAACTCCAACAGGCTCTGTGGATGGTGAAATTGGCCAGATCGTGCTCTGGACAGACGATAACTGGGCTGGAGCTCGATCAAGCTGGTATGGTCCATGTTCTCGATCGTAACACCTGGACCGATTGCCAAGAACAACTTCGCGCAAACGGCACCCCGGCAATTCAACAAACGTCGTCTACACGGCTAGTCCATAGTCACTAGGTGAGCTCAATGTCTTTGACCGTCAAGGCGTCTATTCAGGAACGGTCTGCACGGGCAACTGCAGAATCATCAATCAAGCATGCCTTACTTGGAAGTAACTGAGTGAGCTCTTAAGGCCTCGGAAACCTGGCTGACCGTGAACTGCTTTTGCAGAATGTCGTCCGGCGCGACGCCATAGTCGCGTTCGACATTTTTCACTTCTGACGCGTTTCCTGTACACACAACCGTCATCAACTGCGGATAAGCCTGTTTGATTTGAAGCAGCACGTCTCGGCCATGCATTCCGGGCATAGACCAGTCCAGGAGGACAAGGTCGACTGACGACGGGTCACGCTCGAGGCACTCAATCGCTTGCTCTCCGCTGGAGGCTGTATGGACCGTGGCGCCTTTGGACTGGAGCAAAGCTTCGACGGCTCGCAGTACCATCAGCTCGTCATCCACGACGAGCACGCGCCGCCCGTCAAGTTCCCTTGCGCCATCTACTGAGTCTTTTTTCGGACTGTGCGCGGCGTTGACATACTCCGCTGGCAGATAAATGCAAAATTCGGAGCCTTTTCCCAACTCGGAATCACACTGAATCCATCCGCCATGCTGTTCAACAGTCCCTTGAACCATCGCAAGGCCGAGCCCTGAACCTTTTTGCTTGGTTGTAAAGAACGGCTCGAACACATGCTCCAACGTTTCCGAATCCATTCCACAGCCGGTGTCGCGAACGGAAATGACAACATCGTCACCATTAGTCGTTCGTTCCAGATAAGTGCTTACGACAATCTCGCCTCCATCGCCAATGGCATCGGTGGCATTCAGACACAGGTTCAATACTGCTTGTTCTAGCTGCCCGTCGTCAACGTTTGCCGGGGGAAGATCGTCCGCCAAGCTAACGGAGATTCTCTGCCCGTCGCTCAGCGACGGAGTTACTAAGTGCGTCACTCTTTTGACGAGTTGATTAATATTGTGAGCCTGCAGCTTCAGCGGAGTCTTACGCGAATAGCTGAGCAGTTGCGATACGAGTTCGGCCGCACGGTCCGTCGCTTCCAGAGCCGATGCAAGTAACCCGTGGACTCGCCCATCGGTCAACGCCGGGCTTAGCTGTGCGACTTGGAGATTCGCTTTGATCGCGGTCAGCAAGTTGTTGAAATCGTGGGCGACTCCTCCGGTTACTCGCCCGATAGCCTGCATTTTCTCCGCTTCCGCCAGACTCTGAAGCATCATTTGCTTTTCAGTCATGTCATAGATTGCCCAAAGACGAGCCAAGAACCTCCCGTGGGCATCAACAATTGGAGCCGTGAAAAGCTCCAACGACTTTGGGCTACCGCCTTCAGTGGGCCCCATGTGCAATGAGAGTTCACCTTTTGCGGACCGACTCTCGTTGAGCTCGTCCCAGTTAACGTCTTGAGTTCCAATCTGGTGCTGAACAACTCGAATACTCTGCCCGGTCTCGATCGCAAAGCCAAGGATATCGGCGGCTCGCTGGTTCTGGTGGATTACGTGGCCATCTTCATCAGCGATAGGAATGCCATCGCGAACTGTGGCAGAAACAAGCTGCAACCGCGCATTGACGTCCGCCAAATCCTGCCGATTCTTACTAAGCCGCGTTTGAAGAGTACGAAAATACACAGCTCCCACAACGCTAGCAATCGAAAAGCAAATAACAACGCAGATCTTCAGCGGAGTCCAAAACGAAACTCGTTGGACCACTTGGACGTCGTCCAGCGACGGAGCATGAATGATGAAGTCGCTTTCGGTCGACCCGTACACAGAGCAGGTGCCGGTCGCTTCGATAATACGAGCGGTCTCAAGTTGGAGTGAATCTAATGGCTGATCCCAAAGATGAATCTCAAAGACGCGACCTTTCGATCGAAGAAAAACCCTGTCAGGACTTCCACTCGTTTCATAGTGATCGTACGTCCCTCGAACTTTGAGGCGAAGGGCATCCGAATTCGCGCCGGTAATCTGCGACACATCCGTTTCAAGCGGATCAGGCATTCGGCCAGATCCAAAGCGCGAGACGAACTTGCAGATTAGGTTCGCTCCGCCGCCAGGTAGCCGTTCTATCGATCCCGCGATTTTGACCGTGTCGCCGGGTGAGAGCGGAAGAGCGTCTCGGTTGTGGAGAAACGTTCCAGCCGTTTCGTTTTGCACAAAGAACCAGTGGCTCGTGGACAAAGTCACTATTCCACCAATGTGAAAATAAGACAAATTGCCAGACCACACTTCGGATATCGTCTGGACCGATTCATCGTACGTCAGCGGTGACTCCGCCTCGGAGGCAACTTTAAAGTACCCTTCCGGACAAGCGATGGAGAACTCGGGCTCTGTGGCAACTACAACCTGGTGCTGAAGATTGCCGGTGACACGTAGTCTTGCCCCAACGAATCGTACTAACTCGGTCGGATCCATCAAAGGTGGCAGGATCACCGACAGCGGACGATCACCGTACGATGCGCGAATCGTGGTGGATTTCATGTCCGTTAAAATGGAATGGACTTCGACTTCCGCAACGACCCAACTCGCAACATCCGCGGCGACTTTGTCAAAGTCCAGCTCAACAGGAGCAACCATTGTGTCTTGCGTTGAATCGGACTCGATTACGGTCAACTCTTCAAGTCGGATCAGATTCCCAGTGTGATTGAGATTGGCGTCTGTCGTTCCGCGTATGCGGACTCGCGTCCCGGGCGGCAAAAACTCTGCGCCTTCTGAACCAAGACAAACTCGCGTCCCTGGCCGACATAAAACGAAAGCGAGTGCTGACCGCCGTAATAAATCGTTCCATCAAGTTCGCAGGGAAGATGAGCCTTGGCTACGTCGCTGGTCATCCCCCTGACATTTGCGACAGTGCGAATTGGCTGCGGCTGCGGCTGCCCCGTGAGCATATTCGAAATAAACAGAAGAAGCGTGACAGCAATCAATGGTACGAATCGAGTGTGTGTCATGACAGCTGTGTGCTTGCTCAAACGTGGCGACTTCAGATTCACTTGACACAGCCTTGTGCCTTGGTCTAAGCGTACCGAATCTGCTCAGACAGCGTAACAGCGCTAGGCCGCTGAAATCTGCCCCATGCAGACTGGGGTATCGGCCCACCCACAACGTGCGTCAAGTCTTTCCTGCGATGCAATTCGCCGTACGGTCACGATATCTGGACAAGCGCGAGCTCTAGAGCTTTACCTCGCTGGTCTCCTCGAAAACCGCAAAATCAGCAGTGCTATCATCACATACGGCAGGCCAGCGGAGGATGTTTCAGGAACTTGAACTTGCACGAAGATGCGACCATCCTGCAAATCTGCCGCGATACCTGCAAAATCGGTCGGCGTTCCCAGTGGGTCTGACAGCGAAAGCGTGAATGGTCCCGTTCCGTCATTGAAACCAGTCGTGTCAAACGTGAGCCAGGCCAAGACCCCGTCGGCGTTTACAGTATCCGACGCGGTTGCCGTCGCTACCACCCAAGCCTGGTCAAACGCACCGATTGTAGTCTGCCCATCGTTGTTGGAAGTAAATATAGTTTCACTCGTCACATCAACGGCAGTGATTTTTGGGCCAATGGCTCCACCAAAATCGGTACCTCCGCCTTCGACAACAACGTTTAGGTTCAACCCTTGTACTGCATCGGCGCCAGTAACTATCAGCGGAACTCGCTGCTCGCTACGGTTAGGCAAAAGAAAAACATCGCCGACCCCGACCATTGGCGAGCCATATCCGTAATGCGCTACACCGATGATGCAGGCGACGACGCTTGTGCAGCGTATCACGTTCATCTTGTTCATTATGCAACTCCCCAAAGGCGACAACTAGCTCTTACTCTCGGTGCAAGCAATCAAGCAACGAGTGCATGGTACTTCAAATCTTCTGAAAGAACTCGAATCGTATTCTCGTCCAACAGCCATTCGTCAGTTTCCAGGACGAGATCTGCCGCAAGCTGTTCGCGAGCGTCTCTCTTCTTTTTTATCTGCCCATCATCTCGAATCAAACGACGCGGAATTCCTGCGTTATGGACGGCAAACGCAGCAGGAGGGTCAATGATGACAACCCGTGAAATCATCAGCGGACCGCCGTCCACCGTGGATCCACTGAATGACAGATTCTGATCCAGAAACTCTTGGTCCAGTCCCGGAGGCAATATTGTTCCTAAGCTGACGTTGCCAAATCCACTTGGGTCAAGTTTGAAATACTTGCCCGGTGTACAAACATCAAACAAGCCGTTGATCAGCCCGCACCGTCCTGTGAATATGCCACTGCTGGAGACAATCTCCAACGTTGTCAACAACGGATTAGCTTCCAAGAAGACTTCGCCGGTTGCGCGGTTATAAATCAGGTTTGTGCTACTTGGTTCGACCGCGATTCTGATGTTCTGCAATGGCGCACCGGTGAACCGCATGCCCGAGACAACAAAATCGGAAACAATGAACGGAAAGTCATAACCGGTCTCGGCAACAGCACCAAATTGCACATCAGTGAACCCTGCTTCGTCTTCCTTCATGATAAGCACATCGGTGTCAACGTCATTTGCACCCGGAAGACTTTCCGCCGGTCCAGTTGTGAAAATACCGCCGACAGACTCGATGGAAATCGACTTCAACTCGACGTCGGTGTCAACGCTCAGCCCGCCCGTCAGGCGATTGTAAACCACGCGAGTGACTCGTTGGTCGGGACGCACAACAACGAAAATGGCTTCCGCAGGAACTCCACCGAACAACGTGCCGCTCACCGTGATATCGGAAGCGATGAATTCGCTGTCCCATCCTTGCTGCGCGACTGCCGCGAATTCTAAGTGATGGAATCCGCCGAAATCTACATTCACGATGCGATTGTCGGTATCGATGTCGTCGGGCCCGTCAAGAATTGGCGAATCTGCTTCTGACAGGATCCCACTCACTGACGAGATTTCGATCGATTCAAGCAACATGTTCGAATCGACTGAAAACGTTCCAGTCGCCGAATCAAAAGTCACGCCGATGACGGGCTCGACAGTGCCTACCTCAAGCGTCAGCACACCAAGTCCGCCACCACCAATGCGAGTACCACGAACAGTCAAATCGCTTGCCACAAACGCTTCAGTCAATCCAGTTACCGCGACATTGCGAAGTGTCAGCGTACGGAAGCCATCAGAATCGACCTTGGCCAACTGCGTGTCAGAATCGACGTCTTGCGGGCCATCAAGAGTCGTCGCGGGAAGCCCTACAAATATTCCGCGTTCCGACTCCAGCACTAACGAATCAAGATCCAAGTTCGTCTTAATGCGAATCGTTCCGCTCGAGGCATCATAGCGTACGCTCGTTTCGCCAAGATCTGGAATCGATTGCAACGCAACATCTGACAAGACTTCACCGCCCAGCAAAATGACCGTGACATTCAGATCTGCTAGAACCTCGGCCTCCATTCCCGGATTGATCACGGTACCAAAGCTGAGTCCTCGGAATCCGGCAAGATCCCGTTTGTATATTCTCGTGTCGGAGTCGATGTCGTCGAAGCCGAGATTCTCGGCCGGGTCAGCATTCAAGATTCCGCCTGCTGAAACAATCTCGACCGACTCCAGCGGCGAATTCGTTTCCAGCCATAGCTCTCCCGTCGGCTCGTCGTAAACGAGCGTAGCACTTGGTTGATGTGGGATGACAAATAGCTCCAGGCTGGCGGCAGCGCCGCCTTTCGTAGCAAACTGAAAAGACAAGTCCTGGTTAACGAACGACTCTGTAAGACCATCTTCCGCGACATTACCGAAATAGGCGTTCGTAAATCCAAACAAGTCCTCCTTGAAAATGCGTGTGTCGGTGTCGACATCGTTTGGACTGATCAAATCGGCCGCCGCGTCGCCTGTCAGAACACCGCGCTGTGACGCGATCTCGAGCGATGTCAACAACACGTCAGATTCAATCGCGATAGCACCGCTTCTCGCGTCATACACAACACTGGCCTGATCTTCGAATGGAATCGTTTCGATCTCGACAACGCCAAGCGGTCCACCTCGCGCACGCGATCCTGCGATTGAAAGATCATGCTGCAGCAGGAAGCCGGGAAGCGCAGTCTCCGCGACGTTGCCAAAATCGAATGATGTGAAACCTTCAACCTGCAGCTTGAAAAGTTTTCGGTCGTTGTCGACATCGAACTGACCGTCCAAATTCGCCGCAGCGTCACCGGTGAAGATTCCGCGTTGGGAAACGATTTCGAGTGTCGTTAGTTCATGCGGCGAATCCCAAGACAACGCTCCCGTATTCGCGTCGTACACAAAACGAGTCGCCGCTGTCTCTGGGATGACTGTCAGTGGCACGGCGTCGACTTGAACTCCGCCAAGCAAGGTTGCGGTTACCGTCAAGATAGGCGTTAAGTCCTCTACGAGCCAACCCGATTGCGCGATCGCTCCGAAGGCAATGTCTCTGAAACCATCTGAGTCGACTTTTTTCAGCCGCATGCTCGAGAGCTCATCATCAGGGCCGCCGAGACTATCTGCTGTATCTAGTGGAAAGAAGGAAACGTCTGATTCAATGACAATCGATTCCAACGGCGCATTGGACTGAACGGTGATTTGGCCGGTCGTTGCATCGTATGTCACGCCGACATCGTTCACCTGCGGAATCACTTGAACGCGTGCGCCCGAGAATGGACTGCCATCAACATAAGTGCCGCGTATTGTCAGATCGTTGGCAACAAACGGTTCAGTCAAACCAGTGATAGCCACCGTGCCGAGCGTGAAATCGTCAATCCCTGCCTCATTGTAAATTGAGAGTTGCTCGTTTGTATCAACATCCAGCGGGCCGGAAAGATTTGCGGCAGGATCTGCCGTAAAGATTCCAGCAGCCGACGTTATGCTTAGAAAAGTAAGCGAGTCCTCCACGTCTACGGATATTTCACCAGAAGCCGCATCGTAAGTAATTGTCGGATCGCGATGTCCATTAACGACAATCGGAAGATCGCCGATCGCACCACCGTCAAGCAACGAACCATTAACCGTCAAATCAGCAGCTAGAAACGACTGAGTCAAATCCGGTGGCAACACGGCACCAAATTCCAAGCTTCCGAAACCGGCGGGATCCAATCTAAAAAGCTTGCCGGGCGCGAACACATCGAATAAACCATTGAGCACTTCTGGACGCTGCCCCGTAAAAAGTCGATCGTTCGAAACAATTTCCAGCGTCGTGAGCAACTCGTCCGATTCCAAAGTAAGTTCGCCTATATCGGTCTGGTAGATGAGGCCAATTTGCTGTGGCTGTACAACAATTCGATAATTCAGTTGCGGCACTCCGGTCGGTCGCTCTGCCACAAACGTTAGGTCGTCGAAGATGTCTTGACGTGAAAGTCCGAGTTGCGCGACCGCGCCAAAATCGATCGACGTGATTCCGTTCGGATCCTCTTTCACAATCAGCGAATCAGAATCAACATCGTTGGGGCCGCCCAAGTTGCTCGCCGGCTGCGCCGTAAAAATCCCCGCATCCGATTGGATTTCTAGTCGAGACAAGCTTACGTCGGACGCAACATAAATTGCTCCGGTTTGCCAGTTGTAGGTCAGAGTGGCACTTCGCAAATCAGGAATAATGACGGTATCAATCGAATCGATCTCCGTTCCGCCAAGCAACGTCGCAGAGAATACCAGATCGGTTGTCAAGAACTCATCACCCCAACCGCTCTGCATGACAGGTCCCAGCATCACGCTCTGAAAACCTTGATCAGCTCGTTTCAAGATCGTCGCATCTGTGTCGACGTCACTAGCCCCGCCTAAGTCGAGCGCCGGATCGCCTGTAAAAATTCCCGCGTCCGATTGTATTTGGAACGTCTCCAAAGCAGCGTTGGACGACACCGACACAGAACCAGCCGCCGAATCGATGATCACCGTCGCGTGACTGGGAGCGCCGACAAATTTAAACTCCACGTTGCCAAGTCCACCGCCTCCCACACGTTGACCAGAGATTGTCAGGTCTCCACCAACAAACGATTCGGTCAATCCAGGAACCGCGACCTCTCCCAAGAAAAGCGTGGAGAATCCGGCTTCGCTGACCTTGAGTAGGTGAGTATCGGTATCGACGTCATTCGGACCGTTAAACGCTAGAGAATCTCGACCGGAGAAGATGCCTCGCGCGGACATGATCTCAAACTGTGTAAGAACCAGGTTCGTAACTAATCGCACCGTGCCAACGCGCGCGTCAAAGGTGACAATCGTCTCTCCAAAATCAGGAATGATTTCCAAGTCGACGGGGCGAGATTCGCTTTCACCAAGAAACGTTCCGAAGACTGTCAGGTCATCCAACAAAAACGCGTCTGCCAATCCGGTCTCCGCAACCGCCCCAAAAGAAACGTCAACAATCCCGCGAGGATCGTGTTTAAGAATTCGAGTGTCCGTGTCGACATCATTCGCGCCGCCCAATTGCGTGGCCGCGTCCCCAGTGAATATGCCGCTCGCCGAAATCACATCGATCGATTCCAGTGGCGAGTTGCCGATGTATGACAGTTCCCCAGTACTGGCATCGAAGACCACCTTTAGATCAGGTGCGTTGGGAATCACGTAAAGCTCGATTTCCTCGACGGGAGTGCCGTCCTGCAGCGTCGCTTCGAATTGCAAATCGCGGTTCAGAAACGCGTCGAGGAATCCCTTGCCCGCAACGGGCCCAAGCGAGATCTCTGTGAACCCAGCCTGATCTTGCTTCACGATCGTGAAATCGGTGTCGACGTCATTCGGTCCATCCAAGTTATTCGCCGGATCGGCCGTGAAGATACCGACCGCCGAGCTGACCGAAATCGAAGTGACCGGACGATCACTTTGCAGCCAAAACTCCCCGGTATGCGCATCGTAGATCGCGGCCGTAGTTGAACCAGTCGGAATGGTTTCCACAATGAAATTGCCCAAAGGCCCACCAATAAGTCTTGACCCCGTAACAGCGAGGTCTCTTTCGACGAACACGTGCGGCAAGCCGTGCCTCGCGACATTGCCGAACGTGATACCGCCGATTCCTTGCGGAGCAAGTTTGAAGATCTTCGCGTCTGTATCGACGTCGAATTGCCCTCCTAAGTTTTGCGCTGGATCGCCAGTGAAGATTCCGGTCGCTGACACCACTTCCACTGTCGTGAGTTGCAGCGAAGTTTCTAACGACAGCTCGCCCGTGTTTGCATCATAGATGATCGTGTTTTGCGAGACTTCCGGAATGTGAATGAACTGCGGATTCAGAACGACGTCTCCACCCAAAAGTTTTGCGCTGATGGTGACATCGACGACATTTTCCGTCCAGCCGGTCTGGGCGATCGGTCCAAAGTCAACGTTGCGAAATCCAGTTGGATCACTCTTCTGCATGCGAGAACTGATCAGTACATCGTCCGGACCATTTAAGTTGTCTCCGGGCTGGCTCCCAAACAGGCTGACGCTCGAATCCACGATCAATTCTTGTAGCGGAGCGTTGGTCGAAAGCAATAGACTTCCGGTGTTCGCGTCGTACGTGACCTGAACGACGTTTTCTTGGGCAGTCACAACAAGCTGGATGTTGGTGAGCGGATCACCGTTGGCCAGAGTACCTGCAAACGTCACATCGGATCTCAAAAACGATTCAGTCAATCCTGTTTCGACCACGTTCCCAAACGAAAGACTTTCAAATCCGGATGGACTAACTTTTCTAATGATCGAATCGGTGTCCAAATCGTCTTGTCCGTCAACATTTTGACCCGCGTCCTGAGTGAACCGCCCCGATGCCGACATTACTTCGAAAGAGCCGAGCTGAAACGGAGTATCAAACGAGAGCCCACCGGTTGCCGCATCGTAGGTCACGAATGTCGGATCCATTTCTGGAATCACGATCAGCTCGAAACTCGGTTCGCCCCCGCCGTACAACGTTCCCGAAAACGAGAGATCGGAAGCAACATCAGGCTCGAGCCACTTCGTCGCGCCGCGTCGCAACACTCCTGATGTCTGTGCGTCCGGGAGCGTACCTGACGTTACACGATTGCTGCAGTCGGACAAAAACTCAAAGGCGGTGCAGCTCCCGCGGAACATCCCGGTTGCGGATCTCAGCGACAGATCAGCAAGATCTTCATTCGTTTCAAACGAAATGATGCCCGTCGTAGCGTCGTAAATAATTGCTGTGCGAGCTGGCTCTAACCTAAGGCGGACGTTTCCCAACCCGGCTCCATTCGACAACGTACCCGAAATCGCCAAGTCTCTGGCCACTGCCGACCGTGAAAGATCAGGCACCGCGATCGGTCCAAAGTCGACGCTGCCAAATGACGTCGGGGACTGCTTGACGACTCGACCGTCTTCGTCAACATCGTTAGGTCCGCCCAAGTTCAAGGCCGCATTGCCCGTGAAAATTCCTGCGGCCGAATTCACTTCAAACTCGGACAGCGACAGCTCGGTTTGCAGCGAGACGTTGCCTGTGTCCGTCGAATAGACAAGCTCCGTGAGCGAAGTCGGCGGGATGACGCGAACACCCGAGGTCGATTGCTGGCCACCGAACAGTGTCCCAGTCACGATGAGATCTGACCGCAGATAATCCGAAAACCAACCGACTTGGCCGACGTGAGGGAACGTAACCGTCTGAAATCCGTTGTCGTCTACTAGGACAATGCGTTCATCCGTGTCGACTTCTTCAGGAGTGTCGAGTCGTGGGTCAGCAAGTCCCGTGAGAATTCCATCGGCCGAGCGAATTTCCACAGCTTCCAGTAGTGGTCCCTCGATTGTAATCGTGCCGTCGTTGGCGTCGTACTCGGCATAGACAAACTCGCGTGCGTTGGAAGCCAGAATCGTCGCGCTGGCAATGTCGCTACCGTCAAGATTGGTCCCCGCGATGGAAAGGTCACTGATGAGGAAACCTTGCGTCAGACCACTTGGCATGACGTTGCCCAGCTCGAATTCGATTATGCCTGCTGGAGCCTCTTTGTAGAGGTTGTGATCGTCGTCAACGTCTGCCTCGCCATCGAGCCCAATGGCAGGCTCGCCCGTAAACACGCCGCGATCAGAGATGACGTGAAATGACGACACTTCGAAGTCACTGGTTAGGCGTAAGTTGCCCGTTGCCGCGTCGTAGCGTAAGAGCACACCTTCAATCGACGGCTGAACGAAGATCTGATAGTTTCCGAGCGATCCACCACTTAGCAGCGAACCGCTTACGTGCAAATCATTCAGCAAAAAGTCTAACGAGAGCCCCGGTGACAACTGCCCCAAATCGACGGACGAAAACCCACCCGGATCGAGGCGGAACGCCTTTCCGGTGGTGTAGACGTCAAACAGTCCTGAGAATGCGGATGGCCGATCACCAGTCAGTCTTCCCGTTTGAGAAACAACCTCGATGGTCGTCATGTCGAAATCGGACACAATCATCAGCGACCCTGTGATTGGATCGTATACGATTCGGACCGGCGCATCGCCTGTTCCAAGTAGGTGAAGAGCACTAGTTGGCTCACCACGATTGTTCCTGGCAATGACCTGATCAGTCGCATTAACGTATCGATCGCGATTGTAGTCGAACGGATCGTCGATACCCGCAAGATTGAAAAACGCGTGCGGATGTTCGCGCGGGCCTCGCTCATCCAGTTCGGACACCATCGCTCGATACGCTTCGTCCCCCGAATCACCAATCATGTTGCCGAACACGAAGACGTCAGGCTCTACCAGCCCAGTGTGCGGCGTTGCGTCAACCGTAATTTCTAGCCATTGGTTTTGAATGGCATTGTCTGGCCAAATCAGTGTGACGCGATCGGCTCCATCAACGCCGGCACCTTCACGAACTGCGACTTCAGCAGGTGCAGGCGCGTCGGTCCAGTTTGACAATTCATCTGTGTTGCCCACGCGAAACGAAAAATCGCTCAAGCTCAACGCAGCGGGATCAGCCAAATCCATTACGTCAACCATGACTCCATTCAGGCCTCTGTGATAACTCGTGTAGTTAGCAAACGATGCTGTTTGGCCGGCGAAGAGTGGGACCTTGTCAGAAGCAATTGCTGCATCGTCCCGCGCTGTTGCCGCTTGGTCGGCACCGTCGTAGACCGACTGGTTATAGAAAACGTAGCGGCCAGTCACACCAGCCAGCATACGCCGACTCTCTAAAGCCTCGGCTCCTAGATTGAACAACACGTTCCGTTGCCGTGTCGGCGGCAGCACACTCGACTTGAAACGCGACATCCAACGATGCTGCCAACTGCGTGTGTTCAACATGGCTCCCCTCCCGTCCCATGCAGCTACGAACTGACAATGATCGCTCGGCCGGACCAAGCCGCGAATCAATCGCGGCATTCAGATGCAACCGGAGTGCCAAACCGCTCCTCAACGACACAGGCGTTCCGACAGGACGAGCCACTCCATCGTTTATAGCAACAACTCTGCTCGCAAAAATTACTTGCAGATTTCGCTTGCACATGCACCATGACATGACAGCGCGACAGAACGATCACATCGGCGCGACATCTCGCACTGTGCGTTGTAGTGCTCACTGTTGTTCCGCGCCGCAAGATCCGTCTTCGCAATCGGGACCCTTGAGCGGTTTGCAAAACGAATGTTGTTTTGTCAGCGAATTAGCAAAGGCACGTGCATGGTCACTCTTGTTCGTAGCGCCGCAATCGCTCACTGATTTTTTCAGCAAGAGATTCATCCTGACGCAGCTGAGCGATTTGCAGAGCGACGCGAGCGATTCGAATTGCTGATTCTCGATCACCCGTCGCGGCGTATGCAACAGAAAGTGTGTCGAGCGTTGACGGCTGGCGGCCGTCATCGCAATCAACGACAGACTGCGCGAGCCTCAACGCCTGAGCTGCGTCGCGAAGTCGTTCGTCTGTTGTGGTCGCCAATATCCAAGCCAAATTGTTCGCTGCGTCCATCGAGTCAGGCTCTGCTGCTAGAACCTTTTGGTATTCCTGAGTCGCGTCGGCGATCTGGCCGGCCGAGTGCATCGCGGCGGCGAGGTTAACACGAACAGCAGTGTTGGACTCATTTAAACTTAGCGCCGATTGATAGCTCGAGATCGCG
>JAGQPC010000370.1 GCA_020426925.1 Planctomycetales bacterium
GTCCGGAAACGTGTCCTGATTTATGTCGGAAATAGAACTTGCTGATACTACATGTGGCAAGTTCATGATAGGGCCTCCATCAGCAAATCCGATCTGACCTTGGCTGGCTATATTTTCGTACCATCGGACAGTACGCTCATGTGCAACGACAATGTCCTGGTCGCCGTCATTGTCGATATCGTCGATTTGTATGTCTCGGACGCCTACGGCATTAGCGCTAATTTCATATTCTGCAAACGCAAATACGTTTCCGATTTTTGTTCCTTGATAAACCAAAATCTCCCCGCTCAGGAACGCGCCTGCAATTATCTCAGGCTGCCCATCTCCAGTTAGATCGGCTACCGCAACGACACGTGCGCCATCGTGTTTTCCTGAAAGCGTTTGTGAGGTCAGGTTGCCCTTGCCATCGTTTTCGTACCAATAGAATCTGTCGGTAAGGTCGGAGGCGCTCACAAGATCCATGTCGCCATCACCATCGAAGTCCGCTGATTCGACTGTTTGGAAGCTCTCACCTCCTTGTCTTACTTCGTGTTGCAGATTTATCGGAAACGCGGTGAGGCACAGCTTCTGTTCCAGGGTCTCAGCCATTGAGTTTCGTAGTCTTAAAGTGCAGCCCTTCTTGGAATTCTTTCGCATCGCCATACCTCGTGTTGCTCACGTGAAAATTGCGGCTAGTCTGCCGGAGAAACAAAGGAGCCCTTCTGGCTCATGTGGGCGACAGTTTTACGGCAATTGCAAAGGCGTCAAGCATGCGCCCTGGAAGGCGCCACAACGTATCCCTTTGCTTTGAAAGGCTTTACATTTTCCGATGCGCCCTCGAATTCCGTGACTTGTCGAAAGATTCTTGATGAGGGCGCATTGGGGCCCGGGTTGTTGAGGAGTCAAAGCAAAGCAGTTACATGGAGCCAACTGATTTGGAGCAATTCTTCTGCCGAATAACTGGCGGAAGTACTCCTGTCCGAAATGGCAGAGGGATATGGATTTGGCGGTTATCTTGCCATTGCCGAAGCCCAACGAACGTCGGTTTTGCACAGTTTCAGACGCAGCTTTGCCAATATCGCCATAAGAGCTGGAAGATTCTCAGGGTGAGCGTCGGCATCCGCGATCCAAAACCTGATTGGCAAACGCAGTTCATTCGCTAATTCCATCAGCATGTCGGCCAGCTGTTCGCCAATTCCAGAGCGACGGAATTGTGGGCGAACAAAGAACTCTTCAACTTCCAGAGCATCATTACGACTTTCGCTCGGTATCGTCGAGCAGCTGCCGTTGCTGACCGGCGATCGCCGCTGGCTGGATCTGACGGTTGAGACCATAGTCGAAATGTTTCGGGCAGCGGTCGACTGACTCGGCAGGTCATTCCTAACCCCGGCAATCCAGGGGATTAGCGTATAAATGACTGCAGCAATACTTTTATGATTCTTTCCTGAGTTTAGCGACGTGGCAATTGCCTGGGCAACCAGACGCAGCACACCAAGCGAGAATCGAATATCATCATAAGAGTTTCGTGCGGCTAGCGAATTCAGAATGAGCACGCTGTTAAGTGACTCAAATGCATGGTCGCGAGTTGAGTTGCGACTGAAGAACGGCCAACGCGACGACGGTGCGTAGCAATCTTATGACAAACTCAGCATTTTTACCGGGGTACATTCCAAGCGACGGTTTACGCGTGGTGGGTGACAGTGCCCGGCTAAGTGAATTAGCGGGCAAACACAATGGCGCGGTTGTTTGGCAAGGCGCATTGCAATCAGTAATTGAAGACAAAGGCATCGTAGATTGTCGCGGCATTTACCACTGGAATGCAGAAAACGGAAAACAGGCATTGATGAAAGCAGTCAACTTCTGTGTCGACGCCTTGCAGTTGAAGGATCTGCCAGATTGGAAGCATTCACGTGATGGACTAGTGAACTTTCTGGAGCCATATTACGCTGAAGAACCGGAATGTCTTGCGTTTGTGTTCTTTGAGTCTTGTCGAGACTCGTTGTTGAACCGATTTCAGCTGGAAGATGCGCGAGTACAGATACGGCAAGTACCAGCGCCAAACCTTAAGTCGTCGTTTGCAGATGTACCTTTTGTAGATGTCTGCCACAAACCATTGAAAATCCGGTCCGCCCGACAGGCTGAGCATCTCCTTGATCCGAAACTCCTAGATTTTGCCGCTCCGGAAGGTTACCGCCTGAATGAGGTGCATTTTTCGCGGACGACATACCGTCGATTGGTCACGACGAGCGAAGACAGATTTAACAGCGACTTCGACACATGGTTTCTTTGCTCCCAGGAAGATCGGCAGATGCTTGAGCTTGGAGAATATCCAAGCAGATGGACACATCTACGCAGAGGTTCACTCAACATTGCCCGGTTGATGAGCTGGATTTTAGTCGATCCGATCACGGGGATGGCAGGAAACTATTGTTTTGACCTTGACCCAGTTACGGGCGGCATCCTTACTTTACGTTGGACACGTCAGCCACTCGAAATGCTTGCTGCGTCTGACCCGCGTTTCGATCGTTGGTTGTTTAA
>JAGQPC010000371.1 GCA_020426925.1 Planctomycetales bacterium
CGACGATCGTGCTCGACAACGGAAAATCTACACCGATGCACGTTACGCTCAACGAGCAGCATGAAATAGAGATCGCACCGAACACGCACAAAGTGATCTCGGTCGGGCCCGGCAAACACAAATTTGAAATCACGTGCGACGGCGAGTCGGTGTTTTCCGGCACAAAGGAAGTGGCCGCTTCCAGTTGGTTTGGCAAGCAGTACTCGTACCTGTTCAATCCGGATTTCACGAACCGCTATGCGACGTTTGACGTGGAATATGGGACAGGATTGACGCACTTGATTGAAGACACAGTCGAGAAACGTCGAGCAGAAAGCGGCGAGGAACTAAACGTTGCAGCCGAGTTCAAAAAGCTTCGCCGAGATGTCGAGGCGCTGCCGATGAGCCCTTGGTTTGAACTGCCAGGCGGAATCCATTATTACTTTTCGGAACCGCCAGACGAAGTCATGACTCGCAACATGGTGGAAACTAGAACGGTACTTGTGCGAGCCGCGAGGCCAGATCACGCTGCGATTCGTGCCGCCGCATCGAACGAGAATCCAACTGAAGAAGATTTCGACAATCTGTGTGATGTCGTCGCTCGATTGTGGTACTACCCGACTCGGCCAACGAGCATGGAAATTGAAGAAGGCGACGACGAAACATATTAGCGGCTCGTTGACGTCGGGCAACTCGCGCTGCCGCGACAAGACGCTGCATGAGGGCGATCGGGATTGCGTAGATCCTGGCCGCCCTCGTTTTTTGTCGGCCCAACCGCGCGAAGAAAAACGCTTGGATTCCAAGCAGAACCCAAGCGTTTGAAGATCGAGATCACTTACCGTTCGACTATCCGCCGATTAGTTTGGCGAATTTCGATACAGAATCCTGCAGAGCACTAATCGGCTGGTTCGTTGGAGCAACGGGCGTCTCTGGCAACGTTACTTCTGGAGCGATGGTTTCCGGTTCGGCGTGTTCTTGGAGGATCGGGTTATTCTCGATATCGATCGACTCGTTTGCTTGTGGTGGACCTTGCGAGTGAATGATCGGTTGACCGATTTTCGGTTGTACCTGTTGCGGTTGCGTCGGAGCAGGTCCTGGCAAATTGGCGATCGCTACTGGCTGAGTCGGCGGTGCGACGTTCGGAGTGCTCTGCTGGATCGCTGCTTGCGTTGGCAACGGCGACACTGGGCTCGTCGGATGCAGTACAACGCTGGCTGGCTTCGCAACTCGGACTTGACGACTGGCTGCCAAGTTTCCGTTTGCTAGGACGATATCAAGGCGGATCTCGACAGCTGTCTTGATCGCCATCGGTGGCAAGACAATCGTGACCCCCGTCGGCTGCCAACGGAGGACCTTCACCGGCAACTTAATCTTGTTGAACACCATGAAAACGTCACCCGGTTGCTGGCCGAGGAAGTTGGCTGGCAATGTCAGCGTCGATCCAGCCGGTACGGTGGGCAATTCTGGACGCTTCGGTGCCGGAACAACGACGACTTTTTGTGTGTGGCGAACAACGGTTTGCGGCTGAACGCGGACGACTGGTTGCGAGTAGCGGATGGTGGGCCGGAAGCTGGACCGAAAACGGCCTAGGCCTCCGCAGGCATTCGCTTCCGAGGCGAATCCAGCGAAAAGCACGGAAAAAAGAACGACGGTTACTTGGATTTGGCGAGACATGGCATGGCTCCTGTTTGGCTACGTTTGAGGCTGTTTCCATTAACACTTAGCCAAGCGAAGACCGGGTCGGGCTGTTACAGAAAAAATATGAATCACATTTTGCGGTGAAATACCACGATCAGGCGTCATTCAGAATCACGCCCAACGTTGGTATCTTTAATGGTCCGCCCGACGAAACTGGCCCACTTCCGCATCAATAGATTCAACTTTTCGAATGCCGAATACGGAAATTATCAAAATCACCGATCCTGATTCGGATCAACTGAATCAGCTTTGCGACGAACTTCGAGCAATGAGTTCCACGGCTCAGTTTTTATGGCCTCGAGAACAGTTGAAGCTCTGCGGTCGATTTGGCGTCTACGAGTGGTTTCTTCCGCCGGAGTTTGGCGGCCAAGGTTGGACTCAGGATCAAATCGTCCAAGGCTATCTGAAGTTGAGTGCCAGTTGCTTGACCACTACTTTTGTAATCACACAGTACATGGGAGCCTGCCGGAGAATTGCAGCGAGCACCACAGAGGGGCTAGCCGCAAGCTTGCTGCCCGACATGGTTTCCGGCGAAAAGTTTTCGACGGTTGGAATCTCGCATCTCACGACCAGTCGTAGGCATTTGGCGAAACCAGTTCTTGCAGCCACCGAAGTCGAGGGCGGATTTATCCTGAACGGATTCTCGCCGTGGGTGACGGGCGGAGCTCACGCAGACTCGGTTGTCGTTGGAGCAACGCTCGACGACGGTCGGCAAATTTTGGCTGTCGTGGAAACGCACATGGATGGAGTCTCGGCGCCAGAACCGCCTCGTCTCGTAGGCCTCACCGGCAGCCAGACAGGCCGATTCGATCTCGACAACGTGTTCGTTTCGTCCCATTTGATTGTCGGCGGACCAGTCGAGAACATTATGCAAAGCGGCGTTGGTGCTCAGGTAGGTGGATTGCAAACGTCTACGTTAGCTGGAGGTCTGGCGACGGCGGCGATCGACTTTCTGTTTCAGGAAGCCAAAAATCGGCCGGAACTCTTGGAACCGACCGAACGCTTGGCCGAAGAACTCAACGAATTGCGGTCGGTGCTCGCGGAAACAGCACGCGGCTCCGCGGCCTGCTCGTTACAAGAGCTGCGAGTGAAATCGAACAGCTTGGCTCTTCGGTCGACACAGGCGGCTTTGGCGGCGGCAAAGGGCAGCGGTTATATCGAAGGACACCCAGCCGGACGATGGTGCCAGGAAGCTCTGTTCTTTTTAGTTTGGAGTTGCCCGCAACCGGTGCTCAATGCCAACCTGTGCGAACTCGCCGGTATCCAATAAAACTGGCGTTGCGCGTATTCGCACACTTTCACCAAGACGAGAGACATTCCATGTCGGACGAAGCAAAAGTTGTGTGGCATCAGCACACGGTAACTCGCGAAGCTCGGGAGTCGCTGGCCGGACACGAAGGTTGCGTAATTTGGTTCACGGGTCTCAGCGGTTGCGGAAAAAGCACCGTCGCAAACGCCGTTGACTACCAGCTACACAAATCGGGCGTGAGGACCTACCTTCTTGACGGGGATAACGTGCGTCATGGGCTGAATGCGAGTCCCGCAAAACTTCAGGAACGCCACGGAGAGGACTTCGCGAATCGGTTTGGGCTCGGGTTCGGCGCCGAAGATCGAGAAGAGAACATTCGACGGATTGGTTCGGTCGCTCAGCTATTTTGTTCGGCCGGTATCGTGACGCTGACTGCTTTTGTGAGTCCCTATCGCCGCGACCGAGACCTCGTTCGCTCGGTTGTTAATTCGAGCGGAAAGCCAAACGACTTTATTGAAGTTTTCGTTGATTGTCCGTTAGACGTCTGTGAATCACGAGACCCCAAGGGGCTCTACAAAATGGCGCGAGCTGGCGAAATCAAGAATTTCACGGGCATCGACGATCCATACGAAGCTCCGTCCAATCCCGAGCTGACGCTCAAGTCGGCCGAGCATTCTCCGGACGAGCTCGCAAGCCAGGTAATCCAGTACCTTCAATCGATCGGTAAGCTCTCGTCCTGACGTGGCCTGACCATGGCGTAAGCTTCCAGCTTGCGATAACGCGGTACTGAACTTGATGTTCTTCCTTCAGGAATTCATGAACTTGCCAATAACAACCTTGACATAACCTTGTCATAAGCAGAAGCTTAGTGTGAGGCTATGTTTGCACCGCGCGAACGAAATATCGTCCCGGAAGGAATTGGAATGGACGAAGATCAAACCAATGGAATACGTGCTTTGGCCCTGAACGCTCTGGCGGCCAGCCCTGTCTACACAATGAGACAGCTAGAGGTCGAACAGGACGGTGATTCGCTGATCATCACCGGTCGCGTTCCGACGTTCTATCAAAAGCAAATGGCTCAAGAGATTGTCCGCCATGCAGTCGCGTGCGAACTAGTTAACTCAATCGACGTCGACTGATTCTTCGTTGGTGCGCAACGAATCGAGTAGCCGTAAGTATTCTTTCGAATTCAGCAGATTCAGTTGCTCAACGAATGCCTCTTCAGGCGAAAGCTTCCCCATCATCGACCGGGCTTGAGCAAACCGAGTCCTCATATCCAACGACAGCGAATCCTCAGGACGGTGAATCAGGTCCTTGTAGCTGTACAAATTCGCCGTGATTTTATTGAACGCCACGCGCCGCTGGTGAAAATCATCCGATTCCAACTGCGCCTTGATGCGCCGCAATTCTTGCTCAGTCGCTTTCTCAACCGGGACATGCGAACCGCGTTGCTCGTGCACGGTTTCGATAACTTGCGGATGAAATCGGTGCAACGGAAGCCGAATTCCGATATGGTCGAGCAACACGAACACATACTCCTCAAACAGTTGCATGTGTTTCTCGTAGGCGACCAGGTAGCTCTTTTCCGCGATTGACTTCTCGAATCCAGGACTCTCGCAGCGAACCATGATCGTTCCCCGGTTATCCTGCTTGATCCACAAGCTATTGGTTCCCATTATATTCAGTTCAAATTGGAGCGGAGTCTGCGCGTTTATTAAAACGGTTGAACCCGCGTCGCTATCGGTCAGTTTTGCGGCGAAGCCATCAGTCGACCAGATCGTGAAATCCAGCGTTCCGCGCGCACCAACCGTGCCGTACATCGCAGTGCCTCGCGAAGTCTGCCTTACGCTACTTCCCTCGAATCCAAAGCGATAGCTCAGGTGCCTCAATAGCAATTCGAGCGACGAGTGCTGATTCTGACCTTCCCACCTGTTGTTCGACACCGGCATCGAATACGCAGCGTGAACCGCAGGATGAGACTTCACGATCTCGGACACCGAATTCTCAATCGTGGTGCGAGAAAGACCGCCGAGATACTCGCGAACATTATCCTTGTGCAAATGCAACTCGCCATCGCGAATTTCCATGCTGAGCAAACACCCTAATTCGCGGCGAGCATCTTGAATCGGTCCATTCGCAAGTTCGAGGTTTAAGTCCAGCGTACGCGTTGGAGGTTGGTAGGTCGGAATGATTGGCGGATCGATCGGTTCAAAATTCAGCTCATTTATCGCATGCACCGGCCCGCTGCGACCGTGCCCGATTCTGTCGATCCGCTGCTGTAGATCCGGATCGGCGTCGTACGCGTAACGATCGCCGTATCTGGTTTGCAGCCTCGCAAGCTTCAACGATTGCTCGCGAGTCAAGACGAATCGCCTTGCCAATCGGTACTGTTTCAGTTGATCGATGGTGGCAGCCAGAACATATTGCCGATTGTTAAGGAACTGACGTTCTCGAGGATCGCTTGTCTGCTGCTCCAATCGATGATGGACTTTGTAATCCTGTTCGTATTTCTCGATCAAGTGGTTCATCTCGGCAGGTGCGGTTTTCTTCGTTCGATTAAACAGCTCTTCAGCACGCTCAACCGACTTCTCTAATTCATCGACCTGATGCCAGGCCGTCCTGCTCTTACCGTTTTCGCGCACGCGTTGGCGTTGCTGTTCTCGCAGAGACTCCTGGTTCTCAAGATGTCGCCTAAATGCGGCCGCCGCTGCTTCTGAATCGCCAGAACGTCTCGCCGCTCGAACTTCGTCATACAGCGAGTTCAGCTGCTCAACTTTTTGCTTCCATTGATTTCGTGCGGCAGCTTCATCGGTTGCTTGAGCCAGCAGTAGTTTTGATGAAGCCAGCACTACGCACGCACAAATCGCCGCAACACGTTTTCGAGTAATCGCTGGTATCCCCATTTGATCGGCTCCATCACCTCGCGATTCGACTAAATGTATCGTAGCAACCAAAGCCAATACGCAGCACCTGAAATCGAGTTCAGTGTTTCGCTATAATCTACCGCGCACGCACTAATCACTCGAAGGAACAATGCAATGACTTGTAAGCTACGCCGAATTTCCTGCTCGCTTTTTTTCTTGGTAAGCATACTGATCGGACACGCGATGTCGGCGGAGTTGCCGCTGCCAGACGTCGCAAATGTTGGTAAAAATGGCTACGTATCCGGCGAATTGATCTATCCGTTGGAAGGTCGTCAAACGCCTGAATGCCACGCCTCGACGATTGTCGAAACGCCAGCAGGTTTGGTGGCGGCTTGGTTCGGTGGCAAGCATGAAAAGAATCCGGACGTTGGCATTTGGGTATCTCGCCACGTTGACGGCCAGTGGAGCAAGCCTGTCGAAGTGTTCGATGGCAGCGAAGGTGAAGAACAAGAATTCGCGTGCTGGAACCCCGTTCTGTTCAAACCAAAGGACGGACCGCTGTTGCTGTTTTACAAAGTTGGCCCATCGCCAAGTACTTGGTGGGGAATGATCTCGGAATCCAGCGATGGAGGCAAATCTTGGCTGGAGCCTCGACGGCTCGGAACCAGTGAGAAACTCGGCGCCCCAAACACGAACCTCATTGGTCCGGTCAAAAATAAACCGATCCAATTATCGGACGGTTCGATCCTCAGCCCGAGTAGCTCTGAACATCAACGCTGGCGTGTGCACTTTGAAATATCGCATGACCTTGGGAAGACGTGGGCTGTTATCGGGCCGATCCACGATGCGACGAACTTCAACGCGATCCAGCCAAGCATCGTGACCTACGGAGATGGTCGCATGCAGATTCTCTGTCGCACCAAAGAAAAAGCCGTTGCGTCAAGCTGGTCATTGAACGGCGGGAAAACATGGAGCGCCCTAACTGCGACAAATCTGCCGAACCCAAATTCAGGCACCGACGCAGTCACGCTGAAAGACGGTCGCCAACTTTTGGTTTACAACCATTCTGTACGTGAACCTGCAGGCAGCGGACGTCGCATCCTGAACGTTGCCCTGTCGAGCGACGGCCAATCGTGGCAGCCCGTCATGACTCTCGAAAATGAACAGAACCGCGCTGAGTTTTCCTACCCCGCCGTGATTCAATCGTCCGACGGGCTCATTCACATCACGTATACGTGGAATCGACAATCGGTGAAACACGTCGTGCTCGATCCGGAGAAGTTAGATCGATAGGCATTGGGAATCAAGAAATGAGCCATTCACTTTCACGTTCTAATCTAAATAACGCCGTTATTCGCGAAAAAGGTTGGATTGACGGCATCCAACATCCTCAACGATCCACAGCATGCAGAATGACAACACGGTGAATGCGGGCGTTTTAAAGGAGCTAAAAGAGTTTGGGTGGGTGGTCTGTGTCGTATTCAACGGGCTGGCCGCATTGGCGTGTTGGGAAGGAATAAATGTCTCGGCGAATGTCTGTTTTCTGACTTTGGGTGCAGCGCAACTCATACTGCTGGCGTACTGCTTTTGGTTCTTCGGGCAGTTGAGTCTCAAGTCGTTCGGAGTTCTCGTTTTCGTGTGCTCACTTGCTTGGGCGTTTTCCGTCCCTGAGATTAAGCGCAACGAAAACGTTCGTGCTGCTTCGTCGGCAGTGAGTCGCGCCGGTGGCAAATTGCACATCCAAACGACGAAACCTTTTTGCTTTTTCATCCCGAAGCGTCTTTGGCCTCCAGTGGCCATGGGCGTGACACTGCAAGATCGGACGGAAGCGGAGTGCCAAGCGATCTTCACTGCTCTGAAGAGCATTGACACAACGCAGCTCGACTCCGTCACTATTCAAGGAGAGTATTGCAGCGACGCGACGCTGACTGAAATCAGCAAACTGGCAAACCTCAGATCGCTACATATCTACACGCGCAAAGGCCCAACGAACGTCGGTGTCCAGCGAGTTGCAAACGGCTGTCGCCAGCTTATGTTTCTTCGGCTGGGCGTTTCCAATGGGAACCCGTCATCCGGCCGTTGGCAATATGTTACCGACGACGCAATGATTGGTTTTCGAGACGTTCATCAGATGCAGCTATACGGTTTGACTTCATTGAATGGCGAGATGTTCCAGTCATTGCCTCGCCTCGCCCAACTGTCGGCCTTCAATTGCGGATTCCAAGACAGCACCGCGAGTTCGTTTGCGCGGCTTTCCATGTTGCGAAGCGTCGATTTGGAAGACTGTCCGATAGGGAATCGGGTGTTCGTAGCCATATCGAAATTGCCGAGCATCGAACGCATTTGGATTCGCTCGCGACTCATCACGGACGCCGGAGCGAAAACGCTACTAACGCTTGAGCATGGCAGATTCGAACAACTAACGTTGTCTGCAAACATCGCCCCGGAGCTCGTAACTAAGCTTCGCAAGCACTTTAACGGCTCGCAACGTGGACCCAATAATCGGCGGTACGCGGCTTTTGAATCTCGTCTCTATGTTCGAGACAACCGCTGATGAAATACAACGATTACAGACCAGGAAACGTATCCATTTGAACACCCATACTACTGGGCCGGCTTCACGGTTGGTGCTGCGTTGTAGTCTCCGCAGGTTGCGAGCTACGTCTGTCATTCTTTCGACTTGATTTCCGTTTGATACAATCGTCGGTGCAGTTTCTATGATTCTCTGTGGTCTTCTTGATGAACTCGATTTCGCTTCAATGGAACACGTCTCCCCGCATGAGTGCCGTTCACGCACTGCGCGTTTTCGCACGAGAACCGAATCTCATTAGTCAAGAATTAGCATGCGACCTGGAGTGTATCGCTGAGTCCCACTTGTCATGCAACGACAGCGAGTTGGCCTGTTGCTCGCACATTGCCGCCGCGGAACAAGCTCTTCAGCGTCACTTTCCAGATTTCGGGAAGCAGTTGACATATCGAATGCGACCGCTGCGAGACCAATGGGAAGTTCGCGGCCCTGGATTATTGAAGGCGGTTGCAACACAAGTTTTCGGCGCAGCATCCGTCGATACGACGCAGCTTTCCTCGATACAAATCGAGCTTGTGCATCCACTGGTCGGCGGTGATGCCTATGTTTGCAATGAAACATCGATCGTCATGGAAGCGGTTCTGGCGAATCCGTTTCCGAAGATTCCGGAAGTTGGCCGGCTCGCGTGGTGCATCGCCCAGATCATGGTTCGTCGTGCAATTGAAACCGAAGGCGTTTGTTCCGACGTGTCAGTCGAGCTGTTGGCACTGGCTCCATGTTTGGCAGCCGCTCAGCACGTCGAGCTTCTTGAGTTCTCGTCGGCGACGGTAGGACAAGCAGCCGCTGTTTGGCGAGTTGATCACAAATCGGAATCATTTGCGGAACAACTCCACAAATGGTGGCAGTCCGTCTCACGCGACAATGTGCGATGGACGGAGAAACTGTCCAAGTGGCCGTTGACGTAGCGCAAACTCGCGTCGCAAGCGGCTCAGCTGGCATCATCAGCGACGATGACATCGCCGAGAGTTTTTGAGACCGCATTTTTGCGCATTCACGCTCGCACGGCGCAAGTAGCATGGTAACCTAAAACACTCGCTGATCCTGCATGAAACTCGAAGCTCTTCTAATCGCTACCAAGCTGGTTTTCACTCAAATGTCACACCGCCGTATTTCGAGCAAATTGATTGCCCAGGTTTCCGGCGTGTGCATATTGCTGGTGCTTGTCCTGCCCGCATGTAATCGACCAAGTTCTCAGCAGGCCACCGAACGCAACGACGACGCAAACAGTTCATCAGCAGATCATGAAGCAGTACCAGACGACATAGCTCACACGGAGGCTACTCCAGCTCCGACGCAGAGCGCTAGCACTTCATTGACGTTATCGCTATCCGGTCAGCAACAACCGGACGTTACTGCGAACGAATGGGATGCAGAATCTGTCAACGAGCGAACCAAACCGTTTTGGAACCAGCTGGCTCGCTACATCGAAGATCGCTCGAACAATCTTCCTTCTAACGTCTCGTCAAGTTTTTCGGCGGACGTGTTTGCAGATGACGATTTCCAGCGAATCTATTCGCAGTCGCCACTAACTGTCCTCCGCTTGAAAGCCAGTCAAGCACCAAAAACCGCGAGCTCACTGAACGAGTTTGTAGCGGCATTGTCGCTGCCCGAAACTATAGCCAGCCGAGGCGAGTTCAAAACAGTCCGAGTCGATCGGGCCAATGGGAACGTTCAATCTCAGGTGCTCGCGCATTTCTTTTTCGTAAACCAAGACAAACGTGTCCAATTCAATGCCACGCTTACGTGCGAATGGATTGAAAGCGATCTCGATTTGGTACTCCATCGAATCACAATTGATCCGGGAACGTTCGAACGGACAGAGATCGCGACCGGTCAACCGCTCCTATCCGACCGCACGGATGCGATCCTTGATGGCGTCGATTGTTACGCGAGTCAGCTCCTAAAAAGCTCAGGGTACTGGCTCGATCGCGTCAACGCG
>JAGQPC010000372.1 GCA_020426925.1 Planctomycetales bacterium
GATCGACGACGATCGGCTGCCGGAAACCGAAGTCGTTGATGGATTGGACGACGGGGGCAACCGCATCGTCGTTGATTCGCGGATTCTTTTCGTAAGGCTTGATCCGATCAAGCGACCACATTTCGACCTGCATGGCAGCGTCCTTTTCCAAAGGGGAAGAAGCGGAAAAGGTTCGGTCGTTCGGTGGTTGGTTAGATTGTTGGTTGGGTGTGTTAAGTGGCAGTCAATGTGCGTCTATTTGCCGTCAGGTTCTTTCGCATACTTGCTGTCTTTCACGTCATCGAACTCCGCCGAGAACGGATCGAGCTCGACAACTTTGCCGTCTCTCCAAAGGACAATTGGCGTGTTGTGTTCTCGTGCGCGATCGATCACGACCTTTCGGGTCTCTCTCATCGCCGCATTCGTTTGCTTGGAAAGTTCGCTTTGATTGTCTCGGATCATGGAATCATCTGGGGAGTTGTTAGTTTCAAAAGCTCGAAACGTTCGTCATCGGCAACCAACATTTCACCTTCCTCGAACCGCATAATCTCGACAGGCGGAGAATCTGCACCGCTGAAAACAATCCAACTATCTACGACCGGAGCGTAGAGTTTCGCAAAGTTGGCAAGGCCTTGACGGTACCTTCGTCGGATCGTTTCTTCGGGAATGTTATGGCCACCTTGTTTGACTCGTCCCGCTACTCGCAGTACCGCGAGTTCGGGGCTAGGCAACCAAACAAACACAAGAACCACATTGTATCCAAGCTCATTCTGCAGTCTACGAACCCTACCTGCGTGTACACGGCCGGCGAGCGTGGTTTCAAAGCTAAATGTGTTCCCCCGCCGAGCCAATTCATCGATCCGTTCCAACATCACGCGTCCCGCGGTCAACGCCTGCGAATCAGGATCCGCTGGCGAAAGCTCCGCTGCAATAATGTCGGCATTCACAAACGTCGTACACCGAGCATATCGCCCAAGGTACTGCTGCGCAAATGTCGTCTTGCCAGCACCATTGGGGCCGGCGATGACATAGACGGTTGGTGTTGATGATTCGTTCAAGCTGTTTGGTTCCCTTTACCCGACATTTTACGGGGTGAGTGGGCTTTTACCAACGCGTCAGAATTTATTCGGACAATCGAAACTAACTCTGCCTAATCTCGCCGCTGTTCCCGCGGCCCTGGGAGACGTTTTAAACGCCCGGAAGTACCTAATCGCGGCGGCCTGGTGAATGCTCGGGCAACGGTTCGCATTGGCCCGCACGGGCCGCCACGGGGCCGCGTGTCGCGTCGTCGTGGGCCGCTGCGGCGAATGCCGCGTTGGCTTGGTTGGTGGCACGTTCACCCAGCGGTGCGGGCCACTCGACGAACTCACCGCACCAATCGTCCTCGCTAACGATCGGAAACACCGCGTGCGTTTGGTTCTCGCGATGAAGCGGGGTGCCGACGTTCTTGGGCGGATGGCGACGACACTCGCCAAACCGTTGGCTTCGTGGCAAGCACACCGGCGCGGTGACTGGCTGAAAAAAATTGCATTCAGAACAGGGCATGGGACCTCCTTAAAGCATCATTGAAACAAAACACAGAACTGGTTTAGGTTGATCGGGGCGAACTTCTTTCCCTCTTTCACCCCGTCTCGCGTAGACACGCATACGCGGGCATTTCGCGTGCGCGGGCGGGTACGGGTGAATGTGTGAAAGAAGGTATTTTTTTCTTATATTTACGGGTTTTATGCTCAAACCTCATTCACCCTTCTTTCGCGTTCGTTCACTCTCTTTCACCCCGCGACGGCAGACTTCGTTCACTTTCACCCCGCTTCTTCACCCTCGTCTTTGGCCACCGCCTGATCGGTCATTCGGTAACCGCGTTGCGGTCGTCCGGCGGTCTCGGCGGAGATGATGCTGAGGTCACCTTGCTGAACCAACGTGTCGATCAATTGATGGAATACTTTCGCTTCCATCTTCATTCGTTTGAGCAACACGCTGTGCGGCAGCGTCCGTTCGGGTGCCTTCCGTAGCTTTTCGAGCAACCGCAGGCATTCGCCATGAAACGGGTTCTCGGCCACGTGAGACGCCGCCATGAACAACATGCGCCGCGTTTGGTGCTCGACGACCTCGATGGCCCAGCGGGCTGATTCGGCATCGATGATTGGATCACGACAATTGCGGCTGACAGCATGGATCAACGCGAGCTTGCGGGTCTGTTCGCTCACGCGCCCCCAAACCGTGGTGCCGACCGAATCGTTTTCGGCTTCGGCGGCGTCGTACTGAGTCTCAGCGTTCACTCGGGCGTCGCACAACAATCGCCGAGCGTCATCGTCATGTGGGACGATCGCCGGCGTTGGATTCCAA
Organism: Planctomycetales bacterium; assembly: GCA_020426925.1. GTDB lineage: Bacteria > Planctomycetota > Planctomycetia > Pirellulales > Pirellulaceae > JAGQPC01. Next base: position 2,326 of record JAGQPC010000372.1, read on the forward strand.
TCAACAAGGTTGCCGGCACCAGGACGGAAGTTCTCCCACCAGTCGGCAGTTTCGCGAATCGAGTCTGGGATTTCTCGGATCTTAGGTTCTTGGCCTTTGCCACGCCGGCCGCACTCGAAGATCAGCATGCGAGCGAATAGACCGTTGGTCAGCATTCGCTCCGAGAGAGCGGCATAATAGTGGTTTGGGATCGCGGTTCCGAAAATAACCAAGTTCGGTTGGTTGATTACGCCAGCGGCTTCCTTGCCAGCTTTGCGACGCATCGGGTAGACGCTGTTGGCCGACGAATACATCGTTAGTAGCGTCGACATGATTTGTTCGTAGCGAGCATCGCGAGACTTGTTGATCGACTGCAGCAGCCCATCGATTTCGTCGGTTTGAAATAGCATCGACTCGGTCAGAAACAACGAGTCCTGAATGCCTTCACCCGACGCAAACCGCTCGCCAACGCAGTCCGCCATGCCGACTTGTTGCAAGATCTGCATGTTAAGCTTGCGAGGCCAGTCTTTTCCGGCGGCGGAATGAGCGAGTCCAAGCAGATACAAATTCGTCCGGTTGTCGCCTGGATCGCGCACTCGCCTGCCGGCCAAGACGGCTTGCAATGATAATGCGCCGCAAAAAGCCATGACCGGGTTGGGATAAGGAGCGGTCTCGAGGCAATGGTCCATGACCTCGGCGATGAATCCAGGGCAGCGCAGAAGCGATTCGGGCAACACACCGGGATCTGTCGGCATGGGCTTTGGCGGATCGGAATCGATTTGGATGACCTTCGTTGACGGCTTAGCCATGAAGCCGCTGAGGTCGACCGTTTCACTGACTAGCTCGATCGGTCCTTCGTCGCGCAGCCATCCATACGGACGATCGTGCGGCTTGGTTGCCGCTTGGTTGATTTTGTGTTGCAATTCGCGGTCGGACCACGGCGGCGAACATCGCGGGTTGTATTCGGCGGCGAGGATTGCCAATGCACGATCGGTGTCGAGGCCAAAGCCATGAACGAGCGCCGTAGCGGCGGCATAGGTTTGCGAGTGCCCTCCGCTGCCGGAGATCGCAGGTGGCATCGCGGCGAGGTAAGCGATTGCCCTGGCTTCGATGTCATTATCGATCGGCGGCTGTGAACCAGTTGGTGGTTGTTTGATCGGTGCCGGCACACCACGTTTGAAGGTCACCGCATCGGCCAATGCTTTCACGCAGGCAGCCAGCATAGGTGCGGGAACTTGTGCGGGCTGGGCGTCGAGAACATCGTACGGTTCGCCATCAGGATGGATACTTGGGCCGACCACGGTTTGTCCGCCGGTCGATCGCAGCTCGACGACCATTGATCCGTCATTGGGATCGGAATGTTTTTGTGTCGTTGCTCCCGAGGCGATGTACCAACGATGAGACTTGGGCGACGACGGCCGGCCAGTAATGGCTGGCGTCGGCGGCAAATAGCTCTCGGCAAGTTCGATTGCTTCGGGGCAATCGAGGTCGACATCAACGAGCCAACCCGATGGTTCACCAAGGATGATTCCGACGTTGCAGTTTTCGGGAAAGACGTCAGGTTGCAGACGCAAGCTGGTCCAATCGCGACGCGCCGGTGACTTAGACCGCGGGCGTAATGGGACGCAGTACCAGCCGCGTTGCCGATACTCGGCAACCTGGGATCGCACATCAGGTTGAGCATGTTCGGGCATCGCCAACTACAGCAAGAAAAACACACGATGGAAAATGTTTAGGCAGCAGGCGGACGTTACGGATAGGTCCTCAGCTTCGGGACTTCTGCGAGTCTGCGCTGTGCTCGTTCGTAAGCCTTGATCGCTCGGTCGGATCGTCGCTTTTCCGGCGACACATGCTGAAAACACTCGGCTAATGCATCCGTGACGTCGTCGAGCCATTTGTTCCAATATTTCTTGTCACGATTCGACATGCGGTGGTGAATTTTCGCCAACGGATGCTTGGGTAACATCGTGGATCGATCGTGATAAAAGCACAGTATGCTGCCGTCTTTAGCCGCGGTTGGTTCGTCGATGTACAAGTCATAGCTTGCCGACTTG
>JAGQPC010000373.1 GCA_020426925.1 Planctomycetales bacterium
AATCAGTAAACGAAAACGCAGCAGTCTCAACAGCGCTGCTTGCGATCGCACTTAACGAATGAGCAACGGCTTCCGTTGACGCCGCTAACAGGACTGTCTCGCCGACGCATTGACCTTGACCGATGCGGGCGACGGTTTTTCCCGATGGGGTCAAAAGGTCGACTTCGCCACACAAGATCAAGTGCATCGTGCCATCGCTATCGCCCGAGTTGTGGATCAGTGTACCGGCAGCAAAGTCCTTTGTAGTGCAGATACTCATCAGTTGTTCACGCTGTTCTTGGCCGAGCCCATCAAACAGCGATGTCGATCGCAACACGGCGGCGATTTTTGGCTGCACGTCCTTGCTGACAAAGGAGGGCACGACAATGTCGGCGATCGGCTGGACAACGTCGAGGAATTGCAGGCCCGTGAAATCAGCTGGAACTAGTAGACGCGACATCTTGATCGCGTCTAATCTTTCAACCTCGTGAAAAACGTTGGCCGGAATGTAGCTCACCGGCAAAAAGCCAAGTTCTAAAAGAGTTCGCTGCATGCGAGGAGCGTACGCGCTCACGTCCACTTCGAGGTATTCGACGTCCAGTTCGTCACGACATTTCTTGAGGAGAGAATCCAATAGAATGCGAATCGGGCCATCATTTACCGAAATGAGTTCGAAGATTTTGACGGCCTTTTCGACCTCATCAACGATGTACCCAATGCCGCCAGCGACTCGGTTTTGTTGCCGAGCAATCAAGTAATTCGAGTGCTGAGACTGCAGCTGAAACAAGCCGTAATGCAGCCGAATCGGGCCAAACACGTCTCGGCTCCGAATGCGCCCACGTTCAATGCGCAGCAACGAGCTATAGCCTTCTGTCTCTAGTTCATCGAGCTCAAACCGATCGTCGTGAGGAAACGGAGCCGACGCGTCATCGATGATCGCGTCTTGAGGCAGTCCGCACCGTTCCAACGCAATGCATGCAAGTTGGCTCGCCTCTGGAATTACTCGAGGGTTATTGCGGCGAAGAGAAAGCGCGTCACCGAAGTGCTGAACGTACTGAGCGATGGTTTCGCGGCGTTCCACAAGCAGCTTTCCAGGAATCACGCCGACCGGGACGAAACCGTGACGAGCAGAAACTCGTTGTGAGAACGTATGTGATGTGCGGTTGTCAACGATTCCGACATGCAGACGAGGCTTGACAAGTTCAATGCGGGCCTGCATCAGCTTGTTTCCGAGCCCGCGGCTACGGAAATCGGGATGAACCACTAATCGCCCAAACTCACCGACTAGATCGTTTTGGGCAGCAACGCTGAATACTACGGAAGCCGTACCGGCGACTCGCCCCGATTCGTCGTCGATCGCAGCCAGCAACAGACTGCCGCTCGCGTAGACGAGACGACTTAGAGCCTCCGTGTCGTAGTATTGAGGATATGCATAGTGTTCGCCGTATTCGGTTTTGAAGACATCCGCGATGCCACCGACGTCAGCAAGTTGCGCTTTCCGAATCGTGAACATTGCGGATCCTCAGGTCTTCTCCAGCTGTTTTTGCAGCGGCCGCGAAGTAGGCGGCCCCGACGGCGATTGCTCTTTCGTCGAAGTCGAATCGGCTCGAATGGGCTGGGAATTGTTCCACTCCGTCCACAGCTGTCCCGAAGCGAACGTAACAACCTGGAACGCGTTCCATGTAATAGCCGAAATCTTCGCCACCCATATTTGCTATTTCCAATTGGACGATTTGATCCTGAGCGATCACCGTTTCCGCCGCTTGCCGCGCTATGCTTGTTGGCATCGGCAGGTTTTTCACGACTGGGGTCCCCATTGTGATGTCGACTTCGACTGCGGCGCCGTGAAGTTGGGCTATCGATTCTGCCATTCGTTTAACTGAGCGATGGAGCGACAGACGCACGTCTTGATCTTGTGCTCGGATTGATCCTTCTAGCTCGGCCTGACCTGCGATGACATTGCTGGCGGTTCCGGCATCGAAGCGGCCAATTGTGACTACGGACGGATGAGCTGGGTTTACTTCTCTAGAAACAATTGTCTGCAGCGACATTACCATCAGTGAGCCGACGACGACCGCATCAACGGTTTCATGAGGTCTCGCCGCGTGCCCGCCTTTACCGGTAATGTGTATCGAGAATCGGTCGCTCGACGCATTGACCGGACCGTCGGTTACTGCGATTGAACCTACGGTAAAGTGTCGGTCGACATGACCTCCGAAGATAATCGAAACGCCGTCGATGGCACCGGCGGAAATCATCGCTTTTGCGCCCTCGCCAGTTTCTTCGGCCGGTTGAAAAATAAGCCGCACGGTCGCGGGCAGCGAGGCTTCTTGGACCAGCAAACTTGCCGCGCCAAGTAACATGCTGGTGTGCCCGTCGTGACCGCACGCGTGCATGACGCCGTTCTTGCCAGACTTATAGGGCAATCCGGTTTCCTCAATGATTGGCAATGCGTCCATGTCAGCTCGCAAAGCCACAACCGGCGATCCTGCAGGGCCGGGAATCTCAGCAACGATTCCAGTTCCGGCTACATCGCGTTGGTATCCGATTCCTAAGTCAGAAAGATATTCGCAGACTCGATCCGCAGTGCGATGTTCGTCCCAGCTGAGCTCCGGGTGCTCGTGCAGATCGCGACGAAAGGCGACGAGCCGCTCGAATAACGTTGGATCAAAATCGTGGAGTAATTCTAGATTCAATGGTCCACCCACGTTTGAGCATGTCGAATAGTGCTTCGATCTTCTGCAACAATATAGCAACCGACCCGACACTACAGAACGGACGTTTCGTCGCGGCTATCGCTACTCGGCGCGCCGATTCGCACAGTGCGTGATTGTTAGTCGCGCCGTGACTAATCCGAGATTGCATATCGCAGAATGCAATATAACGCTGCGAAAGCGTCCTTGATGCCTATCTTCTTGCCATCGTTCCAGTCTCTGGCGTTGTAATGAATTGGCAGCTCGATCACACGCAGGTCACGCCTGGCAATCTTGGCAGTCAACTCAGGCTCTATGCCGAACCGATTTTGGCATAGCGGTATTTGATCCAGCGCGTCTCGGCGGATCACTTTGTAGCAAGTTTCCATATCTGTCAGGTGCAAACCGTTGGTCAGATTGGAAGCTAACGTGAGCAACCGATTACCAAGTCGATGTGCGAACGACGATCCTCGATATTGCCGCTCAAGGAATCTCGATCCATACACGACATCGGCATAACCGTCGATGATCGGCTGAACGAGTGACGGAATGTCACGCGGATCATACTCGAGGTCTGCGTCTTGCACGATGACGACGTCGCCTTGAGCCATAGAGAACCCAGAGCGCAGCGCCGCTCCTTTGCCTTCGTTTTGTCGTTTCAGCAAAACATGAACATTGGAGATAGCACTGAGTTCTCGCAGAATCTCTTGAGTTCCGTCTGTGCTTCCATCGTCAACAACGATGATTTCGACGGGTACGGGCAGCGCTAGTACTTTTCCGACGATTGTGCGGACTGAATCTTTTTCGTTGTAGACAGGAATCACGACTGACAACAAGAACCCGACGGGAGCATCGATTCCGACAACCGGAAAATCGTTGTCGTCAAATTCACCGATGGCTTCTTCGGCAAGTTTGAGCAACTCTTCAACCTGCGCAGAAGCACGATCAATCGTCGATTCGGCGCTAGCCTGCGATTCCGTCGTTGATGTCGGAAGCGGCAAGACCGTGAGATCGCCTTCTTCTACAGATGAGGCACCGGTTGTCTCAGTCATGGTCGTTGTCTCCTCCGGATTTCGACACGAACGCTGTTGCTGCACCCGGTCGAGTTGGCGCAGCCGGCCAAAGCGCTGTGTGTTCCTGGTGCTGCGTTTGCGGCGACGAACCATTGCTTCGGTGGTCGATTCGCTGCGAGGCAGCAAGGTACTTTTTCGAATTGGGCTGGTCATAAACCTCAGACCTGCCCCAAAGCTCGGCAGTCCGGTCGTTGTACAAGAGACACCACTCCTCAGACTGCTGAAGTATACCTGACGCGAATGTCTCTGATGTTTTCACCAAAACAAGATTGGGCCGCCCAAACTCTAGTACTCTATTCGGGTTTGGCGGCGGCGAATCTGGAGACCGATAACGCAGTGATGGCGGTGCATCTCCACGATAGAAGTCGAAATGCATGTCTACTACTGACTGCGGATAGCAAGTTCGAAATCGACCATCAAACGCGACTCGGCACCCGCTATCACTCGGCGTGCGGGCTCCCACAACTGCCAGCACGTATTGAGCCCACTCACCCGTGACGACAATTGAATCGTCAATGTTGTGATCTGCCATGTACTGCAGCGCCGCGACAGGATACCGAGCATACGGAACTTCCACAGAACGCAAGCGAGCTCCAAATTGAATCGCAAACAGAATGCACAGCGCCGCAAGCGGACCGATCGTGAGTAGGTTGGGTGCCTTTTTGCTTGTTAGCACCGCTGTCGCGGGATCTGCCTGCGTGTCGTCTGTCCGGTTAAGGTTAGTTGCTAGTTTGCTAGCGAGGGCTTGCAAATACTGTGGGACCCAAAAGCCAAACAGAATCGCCACGAACGGCAGATGCCGCTGGTGTGTCATCGCTTGTGACACCACGATCAGGAACACGATAAGCTTGGCCCAATCTTGACGTCGGCCTGCAGCAGCAAACCCCATCGCACTCAAGATCAGCATTACCCAGATTTTCACAGCGCCCGCAGCGAACATGGCCGGAGCATGCCATTCCGTAACCTCTGGCCTGGGCACGCGAAGCGACTCAATTAACCACAGGTGCAAGTCAATTCCGTAAGGATTCAGCAATGTGGCTGCTGGCGCCAACGCTCCGAGCAAACAAAACCGAGCGGCAAGTTGACGCTCGTTTTTCAGCGCGGCTTCGACCAGCCTGCAAAGCATGATCAAACCGAAAACACAAACGCCCGCGACAAAACCGCCATGTGAATTTGCCCACGGTGCGAAGACAAGTGTTACGCCTGCTGCCAAACCAGCGAATCGCGCGGTGGAAAGGTTCTTGAGTGTGTCGACCGATAGGAATCGCTCGCATATGGCGATGACGATCGCAAAGAACGTGAACGAAAATACTTGAGGACGCATTCCCCAGTAAAATGACAAATTGACCGCGACCAAGATTACGGCGATCGCTGTGATCGCGACTGAAACTGATCGTGCGGCTGCCGATCGGATGATCAAGCCGATGACCAGCAAACCAAAGAAGGCTTTCAAAACCAAGACCGCCGGTGCCCCAAAATTGCGTACTAGCCAAGCGAACGTAATTTCGCACAAGTTCTCGTGGTTGATCCAGCGATAACCTTCCGCAGTGAAGGTATACGTAGCCGTTTTCGCAAGCCCATACTGAAAGAAGTCGTCACCGTACTGAACGTGTCCCCAAAAGTCCGAATCAACGGTGTTCGGCGACAGCGGGATCGCACACCAAAGCAGCACTGCGGCGAGGCTCCAAAATCGCACCGATCCTGCTAGTGAACGGGAGCGACAGTTCAGTGGCTGGCTGGCGGCTGTTGGCATATGGCAGAAACAGGCAAGAATCGGGGTAGCTGATCAGCAAGTGTAGGTCAGGTCAGTTGAGAAAAATCACCGTATCTCGTATTCATGGTGTTAGGGCGTCAACAAGATGGGCTCAAATCCGTCATAATCGTGCCCCGACTCACCGCTGGACGGATTATGCGGTTTGGCAATACTGAAGGTGGATCACGAATGACATGTGATCGCTACGGTCGACCGATCTATTAGTGTCAAGCTCTTGCGCACCGATTGAGAATGAATGGACATGCAGAATTCCGAACTCCCCAGCGGCCGAGTCGAAATCGACAACGTCACGCTGCACTTAGCTCAACCGCACGACATCGACAGCGAATGGATTGGGCAGCGGGAAATCTTGGACCAGCTCATCGCTTGCTGGCTTGTGGTGGACGCGAAAGATCTGCCGCTCTCTCCACGGCTAGTCGGTCCACCAGGCATCGGGAAGACCGCGTTGGGAACTGCCGCCGCGAAAGTTCGCGAACAAGAACTGTACATCTATCAGTGCACGGCCGACACGCGTCCCGAAGATCTGCTCGTCACGCCAGTGCTCGCTGAAAACGGACGGATTGCGTATCACGCGTCACCGCTAGTGTCAGCGATGCTCCGAGGCGGAGTGTGTTTGCTTGACGAAGGCAATCGAATGAATGAGAAGTCGTGGGCGAGCCTCGCACCATTGCTTGACCATCGCCGGTACGCCGAATCGATCGTAGCTGGAATCACGATTCCGGCGCACCGCGACTTTCGATGTGCCGTAACGATGAATCAAGATGAATCAACGTACGAAATCCCGGACTACATTCTCAGTCGACTGCAGCCGACTCTGGCTCTCGACTATCCCAACAAGCAAGACGAAATGGCGATCCTTAAATATCATTTGCCGTTCGCAGAAGTTGACATGCTGGCGATGACCGTCGAATTCTTGCAGAAGTCACATGACTTGAAACTGGAATTCTCCACTCGAGACGGGATCAATCTGTTGCGGTACGCGATGAAGCGAATGTACCAATCCCAAGAACACCCGATTAACAAGGACAACAGCTGGAAAGAGGCATTGGCGAAATGTCTCGGCGACGACGCGTTGGATCTGGATGCCTTGGCGGATCGGCAAAGACGGACACTTGGAGGAGATTCAGTTCCGCTAGGCTTGGGCGATTTCTTTTTTAACCAAGGCGACCCGATGCACCCGGATTTCGACGAGTTCGACGATGATGATGACGATGACGACGACATGGAACTTTTCGATGACGATGACCGCGACATCCCGTTTTAGTCTGTGACTTCAAAATCACGCAATCGACAACGGCTAGTACTATCAATGATTCCCGACTTGCTGCGCATCAGCCCGAAAACTACGATTCTGCCTGTCATCCACGGCAGCGGTGATTTCGCGTTAGAGGTGCGGCGGCTGATGCTGGACAGCTCGTTCGATTGCGTCGCGGTGCCGCTCCCCGATTCATTTCGCCGCGATGTGTGTCGAGCCATCGATTTTCTGCCCACGCCGTCCATAGTCGTGCAACGCGAAGCTGGTGGTTTTCGAAACCGCGAATGGACCAGCGATGCAGTCGATGAATCCTTGGACGATCGGCGGCTGAGCTTTGTTCCAGTTGATCCATGCCAGCCAGTTATCGCAGCGTTGCGTGCGGCATCTGGCGAGCACGTCGCGACGCGGTTCATCGATTTGGAAACAGAGGAATACGTTCCGAACGAAGCCGTCTTGCCGGACGCGTTCGCGGTAAAGAAAGTCCGAGTCGATCGGTTCGCGGCGGCTATCCTTCCGGCGATCCAACCGCCCTCATTCGATCAACTGCGCAAGCGAATCGTGCACATGGCGGGTCGCCTGCGAGAGCTAGAATCGGAATTCGAATCGATTCTGTTTGTCTGCTCGGCACTCGAATGGCCGTGGGTCCGGGCGTCTTACAATTCAGGGCTCGTCAGCGATACGGAACCCGACGAAGTTTACGACACCGAGCTGTATGCGATTCGCGATCCAACGCACATTTTCATGATGGGCGAACTTCCGTTTATCACGGGGCTCTATGAACGAGCACGAGCCGAATTGGAAGACGACGAAAACCTTTCGATCGATGGTATCAAGGAACTGCTGATCGCAGCTCGAACTGCTTACCGAGCTGACTTTCGCGGTCGAGCCCGTAAGATCACACCGCAGAGCTTGGCGACTTGTCTGCGTTACATTCGAAACCTGACGCTTCAAGATCGTCGCTTCACTCCCGACCTTTACACGATCGTCATCGCTGCCAAACAAGTTTGCGGAGATGGTTTTGCTCGGCACGTCGCAGAAACGGCTCGGTATTATCCATACCTGCGAGCTTTTGGCCTGTCGGAAGCCGTTATGTCGGTCGATCGCGTGCGGCTGCCTGACGACAACATTTTTGATGCTGTGAGTCGTCTCGGTGGTAACCCGGTCATTTGGCGCACATGCGAATTGCAATCGAAACCTCGTCCCGAAGACCGCGACCGGTGGGAAATGAACTGGAATCCAATGGGGCAATGCAGTTGGCCGCCTGAAGATGAGAAGATCGAAGATTTTCGTGCTCGCGTATTTGAGCGGGCTCGACAAATTATGGGAGCCGATTTGGCGAAGACGGAAAAATTCACGACCAGCATCAAAGACGGGATCGACATTCGCGATACGCTGCGGAACTGGCACACGGGCGAGATCTACGTCAAGGAGTTGCCACCAAGCGTCGGAAATCTGGACAGCGCCGTGATGTTGTTTGACTCACCGGCCGATCCGCGAGACTACCCTTGGCGAACGACTTGGTTTGCTGAGCATGAAAACGAATCGACGTTGGCATTTTTTGGTACCGATTTTTGTTCGGAAATGGTCGGACCGGGAATCGCACTTGCGACCTACGGCGGTGCAATGTTTCTGTTCCCGCCTAGGCCGATACCAGATATTTGGAACGATCCTCGGCTAGACTTCACGGAGACGTTGGAGGAACGGCTGCTTGCCGCTGCATGTCTTCACAGTGAGAGTCCCCATGTCGCGCTGATGTCGCAGCTTCCGCCCGGTGCGGGCTGGAGGAGACTCGCAAAAAAATACAAAAAGAAATGGGTCCACATTCCGCTTGGCCAATTCAGCGATTCCACGATCCAGCAACTGCGAATGGTCCACGTCTTGAACGGCCGGCAAGTT
>JAGQPC010000374.1 GCA_020426925.1 Planctomycetales bacterium
GTCGGACGGTCGGCCTTCGCTCGTCGTGCCACCGGACCGCTCGATCTTTCGCGGCAAGAGGTACCTGCCGATTCGGCTCGTCGAGTTTTCGCGTGGTTGCCGATTCAAATGTGACTTCTGTGCGATTCAGTCTTTCTTCGACGCCACACACAACCATCGTCCGATCGATCATGTCGTTGAAGAGGTCAGACGAGTCCGACGACCCGGGCAGATGATCTTCTTTATCGATGACAACATTACGTCGGGGTTGGAAGAAGCGAAAGAGCTCATGCGGGCATTGATTCCACTAAATGTTCGCTGGGTCAGTCAGTCAGCTATCAACGTTGCATTCGACGAAGAAGCGTTGCAATTGATGAAGAAGAGCGGCTGTCAGGGAGTGCTGGTCGGTTTTGAATCGCTTGCACCGGATTCGCTGCAGCAGATGAACAAGGGTTTCAACCTGATGAAAGGTGGAGCGGCTCAGGCGCTGGCAAACTTCCGACGTCACGGTCTCCGCATCTACGGCACCTTCATCTTCGGTTACGACACCGACACGCCTGATACGTTTGCTCCGACGCTTGAGTTTGCCAAGCAGGAAGGACTGTTCATCGGTGCTTTCAATCATGTCACTCCGTTTCCCGGCACGCCGCTTTACCGACGACTCGAGTCCGAGGGCCGACTCCTCTACGACGCCTGGTGGCTCGATGATCGCTATCGCTACAACATGGTTCCGTTCCAGCCAACGAACATGACGCCGGAAGAACTGTCACAGCTTTGCGTGGAAGCGCGCCGAGATTTCTATCGCTGGTCCAGCATCGCGCGTCGCGCGGCCAAGAAGATCAACTATCGCAGCCCGTTCATGCTGCTGAATTTTCTAGCGATCAACGCGATGCACCAGTGGGACGTATCCGGTCGTAATGGTCTGCCGCTCGGCGATGAAAACTGGCAGGGCGAGCTAATTCGCGCAAGCGGGCCGGTTCGAACTCGGGGAAGTCGACATGGCGCGATATCGGTTTGAACTCGCGACGCAGGCCGACGACGCAGAATTGCGAACGGTTCTCGCCTCCACTCCGATGCCTGGACGAATCTCGGTGACCCTTCGGTGCGAACCGAGTTTCTTTGATGCGGCCCGAGTGCTAGGCAACCAACAGCAGGTCATTGCGTGTCGAGACGTCGAGTCGGGGCAAATCGTCGGATTCGGCTGTCGGTCTATACAATCGCGGTACGTCAACGGAAGGTCGCGTCCGATCGGATATCTAAACTCACTTCGGCTACTCGAACCGCATCGCAGGCGAGGGCTTGTCGCACGTGGATACCGGTTGTTCGCAGATTTGCATAAACACGACCGAAGTACGGAGCTTTATCTGACAACGATCGCCCAAGGCAATGATGTGGCGACGAAGACGCTGACTTCCGAAAGAGCCGGATTGCCACGCTATCGTCCCGCGGGAACGTACCACACGCTTGTCGTTCCTGTCCGCGGCAGGACTTATTCAAGCAGTTCCGACACCGCATCCATTCGGCCAGCCACTGCGAATGATCTGCCGGAAGTGTTGGGGTTCCTGGAACGAGAAGGGCCAAAGCGACAGTTCTTCCCAGCTTATTCGGCCAACGATTTTTTCCATGCGAGCGCAACGTTTCGAGATCTTGAACCTGGAGAGTTGATGCTTGCCTTTGACAACGGACAACTCGTGGGCACGATGGCGAGTTGGAACCAGTCTCGGTTTCGACAGTTCGTCGTCAACGACTACGCGGCGGCAATTCGATGGCTTCGACCGCTGGCGAATTCTTGGTTCGGGTTACAAGGTATGCCGAAGCTACCTCGTCGCGGCGAAGCGTTTCGGTACGCGATGGCCGCGATTCCAGTGGTTGCCAATGATTCGGCTCCCGTGTTTGAGGCCTTGCTTGACGCGACCTTGCAGCGGCTGCGGCAGACAGAAACGGACTATCTACTCGTGGGCATGCACGAGTGCGACCCATTGCTGACGATGGCAATGCGTCGCAAGGCCACCGAGTACCTCACGAATCTTTATCTGGTCAGCTGGCCAGATGAAAACGGGTCGATCGTGCCGGATGATCGGCCTCCGTATCTGGAACTCGGGTCGTTATAGCCGTATGCTGCACGAAAGGAGTCTGTCATGCAGCTAGAAGGTAGAGTCGTCGAGCGGACCGAATTGACCGCTGCGCAGCGCGATCAGATGTACGCGTTGATGACAGCTTACTACTGTAACGTGGATCGTGACCAGTTCGCCTGCGATCTGTCAGAAAAGCAGTGGGTACTACTTCTCACAGTGGCGGACTCCAGTGAAGTACTCGGCTTCTCGACACTGACGTTGCAGGTTGCCGAGGTCCACGGTCGACAAGTCACCGCGTTGTTTTCCGGCGACACGATTGTACACCAAGACTATTGGGCGAGGAATCCACTTGCGCAGACGTGGGGGCGGTTTGCACTGTCGCTGATTGATACCTATCCAAATCGTGAGTTGTACTGGTTCCTGATTTCGAAAGGTTACAAAACGTATCGGTTTCTGCCGTTGTTCTTCCGAGAGTTTTTTCCACGCTTCGACGCGAAGACGCCAGCCCGCCACGCCGCGATAATTCACTGTCTTGCATCCGCACGGTTCGGAGAACGATTCGACTCGAAACGATCGATCGTCCGCTCATCTGAAAACGGTTGCCATCTGCGGCCACAGGTCGCAGATGTCGACGACGCCCGCCTTCGAGATCCGCATGTTGCACATTTTCAGCTATGCAACCCGGGACATGAACTGGGTGAGGAGCTATGTTGCATCGCGCCGCTGACGCGTGACAATTTTACGCCCGCCGCCAGACGTGTAATTGGTGCGCACGCCTGGGAACATGTCGAGTCGGCTCAGTCATGAACAGGTTGACCTACGGACTGAACACTCTGTGGATGTTGAGTTGTCTGCGAGAACGACGCAAATTCGAACGAGCGACCCACGATGTTGAGTCGACCCAGCGTGCCTTGCTTTTGAAGGTGCTCGAGCGAAACTCGACTACTGCCTTCGGCGCAGCTCACGGTTTTGATCGAATTCGTTCACCGAGTGATTTTCAGAATCGCGTTCAACCACGTTCCTACGACGACTTCCGGGAAGACATCGAACGCATTGCGAGGGGCGAACACAATGTGTTGACTCGCGACTCAGTAGAGATCTTCGAGCCCACAAGCGGCACAACGTCCGGCGAAAAACTGATTCCCTACACGGCGGATTTGCGGCACCAATTCCAGCGGGCCATCTCGGCGTGGATCGGTGATCTATTCTCAACTCGACCGGCTGTTCGCAGGGGAAAAGCGTATTGGTCGATCTCGCCCGCATTTGGATTGCGCCGCCAAACAGTAGGCGGCATTCCAATTGGCTTTGAAGACGATACTGAGTATCTCGGATTCTTCGAACGGCAGTTCGCTTCCCGATTGATGGCAGTCCCTGGCGATGTCGCGAATATTCCAGATATCGACGAATTCCGTTATCAAACGTTGCTCCACTTGATGCTCGCGGATGATTTGTCCCTGATCTCTGTCTGGAATCCAACGTTTCTGACCGTGTTGTTGGACTCCATCGACGCGAATTGCGACCGACTCCGTCGTGACCTGCGAACGGCGCACTCTGGTCGTCGCAGCCAAAAGGTTGAATTAATCCTACGAAGCGAGGACTCGCTTCCGGATAAGCTGCGGCTGCTTTGGAAAGATCTCGTTCTAATCAGCTGCTGGACGGACGCGGCAGCAGCGCACGGATTGAGTGAACTGACGGGCCTTTTCCCGGAAGTCGAGATTCAACCTAAGGGTCTGATTGCAACCGAGGCGATCGTTTCGTATCCGCTTGTCGATCGACCGGGCGCGGCGTTGGCGATTCGATCGCACTTCTTTGAATTCCGTGCGTCAGGCTCGGATGATTTGCGCCTAGCTCATGAACTTGCCGTGGGAGAACGCTACGAAGTTGTGGTTACCACCGGCGGCGGGCTATACCGCTACCAACTCAAGGACCTGATCGAGGTTAGAGGATTCGAAAACGAGTGTCCGCTGATTCGCTTTGTTGGCAAGGCGAACCGCGTGAGCGATCTTGTCGGGGAAAAGCTGGGAGAACCCCACGTCAATTCTGTACTGAAACGTGCGTTTGCGTCAGTCGGACTTGGTCTCCCACCGGCGATGCTCGTGCCTTCGAATGGTCAACCGCCGCATTACCGGCTCGTTCTGGGTGGAATTGCGCATGCAAACGGACGAGAGAATGAACTTAAGCGGATCGTCAGTGACGGTTTGGAGGAGAATCCATACTTTCGCCACGCAGTTGCGATCGGCCAGCTTGGTCCGCTTGAGGTGCATGTGCTCGGGGACGAAGAATACTCGCCGTGGCAGGCGTACGAGACCAAGTGTTTGACGGAGGGGCAGAAACAAGGAGATATTAAACCTACCGTCCTCGGAGTGGGGATCCTCTGGGACCCGATGCTGCGCCATCCTTCGCCGCGATCTCAATAAGCGGTCTCCAATACAAGCAACGGGCATGCAGTAGTGAAGACTGAACCGAGTTGGAATTTGCGAATCACGATTCGCGCGACTTCGCCTATTGCGCAGACTAGCGAAAATGATGCGAGGACACACATGAGCACTACAACAGAAATCTTCACCAAGGTACTCGACACAGGTTATGTCGAACCCGCCATCGAAACAGACGCAGCCGCGTTCGAGGATGTCGTTCGTTCACGACGTACCGTCCGTGTCTTCAATGACGAGACGATCCCGGAGGATGTGATGCGGAGGTGCCTCGATCTTGCCTTACTCGCGCCGAATTCTTCGAACTTGCAGCCTTGGGAATTCTACTGGGTTCGAGACGAACCAAAAAAGTCCACGTTGGCTGACTTCTGTCTCGGGCAGCCTGCTGCCAAAACAGCTCGGGAGTTGGTTGTGTGTGTCGCTCGATTGGATACGTGGAAACGCAATCGAACGATAATGCTGGAGCAGCTCGAATCGGATCAGGTAATGCCAGCAGCCGCGATCTCCTACTATCGCAAACTGGTTCCGCTCGCGTACGGGCAAGGTCCGTTTTATCTGCTGGGCCCGGTGAAGAAGGTACTGGTTGCGCTAGCTGGTTTGTTCAAACCGACACCCCGTGGACCCGCCAGTTACGCTGACATGCGCGTCTGGGCTCACAAATCGACTGCACTCGCCTGCGAGAATCTGATGTTGGCACTGCGAGCCTATGGTTTTGACAGTTGCCCAATGGAAGGCATAGATGAATCTCGCGTCAAGCAGCTGCTGAACTTACCCCGACGAGCCGAAGTTTGCATGGTGATCTCGGCCGGTAAACGTGCGCCGAATGGAGTCTACGGCAAGCAACTTCGGTTTGATAAATCAATGTTTGTGTTTGAAGTCTGACGGTTGAGATCGTCACTTGAGCTCCGCGGTTCGAAAAAACTGCACGCGGTGCGCCGGCCGATGAAGCCATTTTCGGAGCTTTCGTTCCTGTCGGCGGTGTGTACCCCGCCGCACGCTAGGGACCGCCGCTGGGGTCGAATTGTTCATCGATGGTACGTCTGTCGGTGCCGATCCGGTCTCAACGCCATTGTCTCGGCATGTTCTGGGCGCGGGAGCTGTGCGAGCCGACGGAAGTTTGGTCGATGGACTGACGGGCGCAATTGACGACCTGGTAATTTTCGATCGTGCCCTCTCGGCCGGCGAGATTGCTTCTCACGCGGCAGCGGTACCTGAGCCGGGCACTGCGACTGTCACGCTGCTTGCACTTTTGTTTATCGGTCGCCGACGTCACAGCTGAATACCTACGTCGTCGAAGCATGGGCGGTTTTGGACCCATCGATTATTGCCGGCCGCTCGTTACACGGAGGGCCGGCACTTCTCCAGCTGGAGACAATTCCACAACCGGGCAAGCGTGCCAATTATTCACCCGTATTCCAATGGTCGTGGCAGGCACAAGCGGCCGCTGACAGAAGTTGGCGTCTGAGTTCCAGACTACTTCTTCTCTCGAGTCTGCTGGCGCGATGCAAAGATCCGACCACAAACATCAACAGCTAGATACGTCAGAATGCATCCGAGCATCACCGGTGCAGGGACAATGATAAGAAGTGACAAGCATCCCAGAATAGTTGCGCTAATCGGAAGATCTTTTACACGCATGCCACCCTTAACGATGGCCACATTTGGTGAGCGCTGATCATACAAGGCTTTCACCTGAGCCCCTGATTGCGCTGACTCGATTCCATAGCATCGCCCATTCAGCCATTGGTCGCCGACGAGGTACTGAAACTTCGTCAAGATGTATGCATTCCGATGACCTCCACCCGATTCCTGCCCAGTAATGGTTGCCGAAGTCTCCCGCCAGTCGCGTGCGACGAATGCAATGTCGAGATAACGGAAACCTGAAGTGACGCTGAAGAAAAAGCCTATAACGGCTAAGCCCAATATGGCACCCAACAAATTTCCGAACAGGAACTTCGGGTCTCGATACTGACCGGCTGGGTTCTGTTCTATTGGCTCGCGATGCTTGGCTGAAATCGACTGGTAGTAAGTTTTGTCCTCAACTAGCAGGGTCATCCAGTCATCCCGCTTCCCGCGAGCGGCACGTCGGTAGGCGGCGATCAACGCCGGCATCGGATAACGCGGGCCCTTCAGCTGAAATTGTGCACTCGCCGAGATTAGTTCCCATACCGGCAATAATTGCAGCCGCATTGACAGGAGTTGTGTGGGCAATACGCTCACACCGCTTCTCAATGCAGCAACCATATCCGGTACGAGTAAGCAAAACGGAAGGTAGGCCATCAAGAAAAGACTGCCTACCCACCACCCAAACGTCGTCACTGGCAACCAAGCCAAAACAATAGGTGGCAGGACTATCGATGCAGCCAAGCAAATGGCCAAGCACACCCTTCCAACGAACGAACCGTACATATTGTTTTTGCTCCGACGTATGGGCCTGTGTGCCCAGATTGGCATCCAAGCCAATTGACGCAATCAAGCCAAAAGCCAGGCCGCTAATGCGAGATACTTATCACTTCCACCTGGAGCCGACCGCCAGAGTCATTAAGTTTACCTATGCGTCCGTCGTGGTGTCCGAAATAGCGCATTTGTTCTGAATGACGTTGCGGGGCTGAAAGCGAAAAACTCTGTGGCTAAAGGGAATTTCACAAACCCAAAGCGTGGGCTAGGCATTCGGTTAAATCGCGTCCCTCGCCACGCTTTGGGTTGCAAAGCCAGTATTGAAAAAGGCTCTAGCCATTTCTACTAGAAACGCCAATCACAAAGTGGACTCGCCCGTACGTACGTCGTAAGTGAAAATGGTTCGGCGCGAAGGGGAACCTATCCGGACAAAATCATCGCTGACCGCAACCGATGGCTCACGAAAGTCAATTTCCAGCAGGCTATCGCCGAACTCTGCCCTAAGACACCTTGGGATCGCAAACGCATAACCCATGCTACGAAAAACCACCGCATGACATGCACCAAAGTTGGAAACGCTTCTCGCGAAAAACTGTCTCATGGATACAGCCCACCAATTAGATCAGATCTGGTTTCAATGCCAAACTTGTCCGTGAATTCGGCGCCACCTCACCGTGCCCGCGGGAACACGCCCACGCAGGTAGAAACAAACTGCGCACATCCGTCCACGTCAAATCCAACTGATCTTGCCGAGGGTTGAAAATCCTGGCAAAACGAGATCCAAGATAACGCGTGCCGCGGGCATTCTCAGGCTGTCGAACAGCACACAGAACTATGAGTCATGGCGTCAAACCTGCTCAAACGCGCTATCTTGGTGCGGCATCGAGGATTCTGACGCCAACATCTCGCACGATGTAGAGCAGGCGTGCGTCGTCTAAGAATCGCACTGCAGTGACGACAGTGCCGGTTCCGGCATCAAAGCTACCCATCCTTTCACCAGTCTCGACATCCCAGAATCGAATCATCGAACCTCCGGCGGTGACGATGCGTTTGCCATCCTTTGTCACATCAACTCCCCGCACGCCGCCCGTGTTCAGCGTTCTTGTCGTGCGACTTTTAATGTGGTGGAGCCGGACTCCTGTCGCGTCGCCACCGATGACCCACTGCTCGTCAGCGGTGAATGAAATGTCCTCCACGCCATCACTATGGTCAAACTTGGCAATAAATTGGATGGTGTTGTCCTCTATCTTCCACACACAAACCGCACCAGGCGTTTGAGGGCTGCCGTAGCCAGTTGCGAGCCAAGCTCCACTGCGTGAGAATTCCATCGCGATCATCCAAGGGTCCGGGACCTCGACTTGTTGCGAAACAACTACCTGTTTTCCTGTACGCCAATCCTTTAGTGCCAGAACACCCGGCCCAACTGCAGTAACGATGTGCGCACCATCGGGGGTTAATTTCGTTTGCCCTTGTTCTTCGACTTCGCCCAGGAATCTACCGTCTCGATGCCAGATCGAAGTACTTGGCCCGGTAACGGAAATTGTCTGGCCGTCAGCGGAAATCGACATGTCCGAGACGCCACCAAGTGTTTGCATCCGGCCTTGGCTTGCTGGCAGGTCCCGAACGATATTGGCGATGTGTTGAAGACCCTTACCTCGCTGCCACACCCAAAGATCTGCCTCCCGCGTTACTATCGCGGCCATCCCCTCGATCACTCCTACCACGTGCATACTGGCGTCGTGAACCGGGCCGACTGGCGGCCTGCGTAGGGGTCTGAACAGCAAGTTTGATGTTCCCCCGATCACTAAAGTGTCTGTCTCTGGGAGGAATTCGAGTCCACGCACGAGTACATTGAGCTTGAATTGATCAACTTTAAACTGTCCGTCGACACTCCTGACTTCGACCCAGCCATTCTCGCTTGTAGTCGCCACGAGGTTGTCGTCAAGAAACTTGATGTCCCAAGGCCAATCGACTGGAATTTCGAACATTTCTTCAGCTTCGTCGCCTGTGACGTCCCATACCTTAACGCCTTTCTGGCTGTTCACAGCAAGTAGCCGACTATCGCGAGAGAAGCTGACAAGCCTTGAGCCCTTGTCAGCGCCCAGATTAGGAAGCTGATGCTTTGCTTCAAGTCGCTCGGCCTCAAGAACATGAATCCAATAGTTAGAGCCAGCGATTGCAATCGATTTGCCGTCCGGAGCAAAGGCAAGCGATTTCCCAGAAAAGTCCGACTGCGCCTGTAGCCTGCCGTCGATTGGATCCCTAATCACACACGTTTGTTTTCGGCGCAGTTTACCATCATTAGTCTCCTCCAGGTCGACTGCCCAACCCAGTGTTGCGATGCGACCATCCGGACTGACTGCGACGGAGTGACAATCGGGCTGAGCAGTGCCTGAACTGACGTCTGTACCAACCGGCTTGTCGCTGTTGAGATCGAAGCGAAGGAGCGGAGAGTTTTCGCCTGTTGCCTTGCCGTGTGCCGCGGAGTAGAGGAACCGATCGTCCGGCGAAAATGCAATCAGCGTTGCCCCAACCACGAACGGCCCGCTAATGGCGAGCGGTTCGACTTTGAGATTCGTCTGGCGATAGTCAGTCTGTAAATCGACTACGGATAGCTGTCCCGTGACCGTCAGAATTGCTAACCAACGACCGCTAGGGCTTCGATGTAGTTCTCGAATTCGCCCGTTGAGCGTAACGCGTTCATCGCTCCGAAGTTCATTGAGCAACTTCTGCAACAGGTACCATTCGAAGGAACGCAGGTCTTCTTGATTAGGAGCAGGCGTCGTTGTCGCCAGAACATGGCCCGCCTCAGGAAAACGACCGTCGGCGAGCTCTTCGAATCCACCGTTAACTGTTGGAGGGTATCGCAGCTTCCGCTGAAGTTCTGTCCTGGCGTTTGCGTTGGCAACGCCAAACAACAAAACGCCAGCCAATAGCACCAACGTCAAGAGCGAACCGATCACAAGTAATGGATTACGCCGAATCCATCGCTGGCCTAACTGCAGAGGGTTGGGGCGTTTTCCAAAAATCGGTTTGTCGTCTAACCAGCGCCGCAGGTCCCGGGCCATGTCGTCTGCGGTGTCGTAGCGATCCTCTGGATCCTTGCTCAACGCCTTGCAGATTATCGTTTCGAGATCTCGAGGGAAGTCATCTGCAATTCTGCCAGGAGCAATCGGTTGCTGAGTCGCTACCTGACGCAACAGTTCTGCACGATCTGTCCCGTCCAAAATGGGTCTGAGTGTTGCCAATTCGTAAAGCGTAGCCCCCAGTGCATAGACGTCCGTGCGATGATCTATTGAGACCCGTTTGCCCAGCGCTTGCTCAGGTGCCATGTAGCGAAGAGTGCCGATTAAGTCACCGGTCATAGTTAGTGATGCGTCGGATTCGATCCGTGCCAGGCCGAAATCGGTCACGTACACTTTGCCAGCGGTGTCGAGCATCAAGTTGGCCGGCTTGACGTCACGATGAACGACGCCTTGTTCATGGGCAAAATGCAACGCGTTTGCGGCTTGTTCACCCAACTCCGCCACTCTCCGGTAGAAAGGGTCGCCGACTTCGGTTGGCACCACCGTGCTCAGCTCGGCGAATCCTCGCGTTTCACGCATCGCTGCGTGAGAGCTATTGCTGTCGGCCGGTTTGGCGTCCTCCGTCATACCAACGGCATGGTGGGGCGATTCGCCTCGAATCTTGCGTAATTCAAGAATCACTTCCGCAAGTGACTGTCCCCGGATTAGCTGCATTGCGAAGTAGTGGATGCCACGTGCTTCGCCCACAGAGTGCACGGTAACAATATTTGGATGATCCAACGTCGCTGCAGCTCGAACTTCGTTTTTAAAGCGAGCCAGGGCGCGAGAATCTGCCAGAGTGGCAAATGGCAAGATCTTCAGGGCAACGCGTCGCCCAATCGAAAGCTGCTCCGCTTCGTAGACCACTCCCATTCCGCCGCGACCCAGCTCAGCAAAGATCCTGAAGTCACCTAGCTGTTCGTTTGTTCGCTCGACTGGGGCCCCGAGATCTACGGCATCTGACGAAGCGGTCGAGTCACCTACGAACTTCAAAGCGGGAAAGGTTCTTCGAATGTGTTCTGCGATTTCGGGGTATTTTTTCGCATAGTCCTCAATATCTGATCCATTGCCCGCGGCACACTGCTCAAAGAACTCAACCGCGACTTGCCCAAGCAACTCCTCGGTATTCACTTCACCACTTGAATCAAGGTGGAGGTCAGCGCCATTGGCATGGGGCTCTTTCAGGGTCACAACGAAATTCCTCTCTCCGCAAGTTTTTGCGACATCTTAAGCAAAGCACGACCGTATCTCTTGCTGGCGGTCTTTGCGTCCATCTCCAACAGATCCGCAATCTCATTGTTCGAAAGCCCTTCCGCATGTCGCAGGAAGAGCATCTCGCGATCGGCGTCCGGTAGATCGACAAGTACCTGTTGAATCTGCTGACTCAACTCTTGTCGCATCATGTCTTGGCTCGGACGGGCAGTCACTAGGTTTCGAGCAATTGCCGATGAAGCATCGTGCAGCGACACCTCGTGTTGTACGTTTCTCTTTTTGGCAAAATGCTTGCGGCGATGTTCGATCAGCCGCTCCAGAGCTTTACGCCGCAACCAAAGTCGAAATGCGGCCGGTCGACGTTCAAGGAAATCATCCATTCTACGACTGGCTACGATGAGCGTTTCTTGAATGACATCGGACGGGTCAACTCGACGACGCAGCGCCGGTTCCATTCTCGCTCCCAGCAAACGCTGGAGAAAATCGCGATGGCGCTCGAGTAGGGTTCCGAGCGCTTGGCTATCGCCATCTGCGACCTGTTTGAGTAGTAGTTCTGTCTGTGCGGAATCCATTTGTTTGTGTGGCCCTTTCTCCCGGCCTTACTAAAGACCCCGCAAGACTTCTGCCTTTTCGACAAGAGTTTTTGCCAGTTTTCCAAACCTAAAGTTAGAACGCCCTGATTCTAAAGGTTCATTTCGGAAAAGCTTCCGCGAGGTCGTCCAATGTAGCGGGATTCTGCATTTTTCTTCACATCTGATGTCGAATTCAAAAACTTTCTGCGGGGTCCCTACTGAGACGGAAGTGCCGGAGCCGCCGCCGATCCAGAAGATCGCTAATGAGACCAGTGCAAAAAAACATTTTCCGACCTGCGTAAGTACTTTTGAAGTATCAACTTGGAGACAATATGAAACTCTCGATTCCTACATTATTCCTCTTCTTTACACTGATTTGTTCCAATGCTTTAGCACAAGCAACACTCCCCGACCGACTCGTTCTTGGATTTGGCCAAGCCAGCGATTACGATCCCGCCGACTGGCTCTTCGTCGCTCCCACACCACTTGGAGTGACGCGGGCGGATCCCGACCAAACGATCAGTGCTACTCCGGGAGACCCGGGGACGTGGAATTGGTCAATTCAGGCGCCACAAGAAGTCCTGGTTGCGATCAACCCTGCTTTCGATTTGACCGATTCCCAGGTCGAAACCACATTTGACTTTGTTGGGTCTGGTGGAATTAGCATCGGTTTTTTGAATCGATTTGGTACCGTGGCTGACCCGTCAGATCCTACCAACCGACTTGCTCATGGGTACTGCACACTCGTCAGTCCACAAACGATCACGTTGATCGACTTTGACTTCGCCCGCGCTCCAGATGACTACGTCCGGCCGTTGGCGCAGTTAGCCACGCCTGAAGGTCTATTTACGGGGGCCGAAACCACGGTCATTTTTCAAACGCTCGACAAGCCTTCAGCCGCGGACCCGAACGTCACCGTGCCCACCTTCGATTTTTGGCTTGGCGGCCAACAGATTTTGGCCGGCGTTGAAGACCCTAATGCTAGTTGGTCATCTGGTTTCAGCGGAGTGGATGTTTGGACGGTTGATCCCTTTGCTGGGTTAGCAGCGAGTTCATTCAACGTGAACTTCGATTCGCTGGCGATCCGCGGTGTTCCAGAACCAAGCGGAGGATCACTCTGCCTGCTGGCTGGCTTTGCACTAATCGGACTCCGTCGCCGTCGTTGATTTTGGTGAGAATCTCACGAACTCGGAATGTGACGCGATCCACCACTTCCCATCGTTGACGTCTTGGGGGGACGTCAGCGGTGGGCTTTTTCGTGTCACGACTCTCGATAACGCAGCTCGACCAGAATGCAGGGGCCGGCTGCGATCAGGTTCATGGCCAATTCTCTGGCTCGTTGGATCGCCGCGTCGCTTTCGGCGCCTGGTTGTAGCCAAACGTTCCGGATGCCGAGTTTTGCCGCTTCTTCAACCACGGCTTCCGTCACTTTCGGAGGCGTGATCACCGAGATGCCGTGCACGGATACCGGCAATGACGCAAGATCGGGAAAGGCCTTTATCCCTTCGACTTCGTCTGCCTTCGGGTTGATGGGGAAAACTGGCAGATCGTTCTGCAAGTAGGCTCGTAGTACTTTGTTGCCATACTTATTTCGGTCAGTGGACGCACCGACCACGGCGTGCGGGCCGTTCGCCAGGAATGTGTCGATCTTTTCTTTGTCGTTCATTGGTGAAGTTCCGGAGGTCGAAAGGTAAGAAGGGGCACCGCCAAGCTTATGACGCACCCACACGTGATTGCAATCATCGGAAACTCGGTGGGTTGCTTCTCCATCTGCACCGGTGTCTTTAAAGAATTGACATCGGTGTGCCGCAGACAATCTATTTTAAAGGTCGACAGACACTTCGGCGCCGTACGTGGTCGGCGATAGTATTCTGTCCAGCACGCAGTTATCAGGCAGAGTTTTGAGCTACTTTTCGCCAAGTGGGATATCACGAAACGTCTCGTGACATGATTGGCAATTGGCGGAAATCGAGACTGCGAGTCGCGTTATTGTTTCTGGCGGCTCAGCCGTTGCCGACGTGGGCGTCCACGCCCGCAGAGCATCCTCAAGTCCTTGAGCAGCTTTCTCTGAGTCTTGCAAGAGCCGCCGGAACTTTTCAGGCTCCTCTTGAAGATAGTCTGTGCGGAGCAACTCCGTAAAGTGCTCTCGCATTAGTAAGGCTTCGTGCGCCGGTTCCAAGTCAGGATGGTCGGCTGGCCGATGCCATCCTGCGGCTGCAATCCATTTCAAGTGGTCGTGCGTGTGGCCCATGGCGACCATGGCTTCGGCGATCGGGCGGACCTCAGCTGTCTCTCGAAAATCGACCTCCAGCTCATCCAGCAAGGCTGCTTCGAGAGGCTTAACGTTGCGCGCCGCTTCGTATAGGCCTCGGTAGTTCAGATTCGTGCCGGCCAGTTCGAGGATCGCTTCACTTTGGGTTTTGGGAACGAGCCCTGCCGCTACGCAAGCGACTGTTGCGGCAGTTGGACTGCGATGCTTGCCATGATGGCAGTGGATGTAAATTGGACCATCCAAGTCCCGAACTGCTTTAGCCAATTCTTTCACACGTTCATCTGGAACACCATCATATCCATGTGGGAGATGCACGTACCGAAGTCCATAGTTTCTCGCCGTCTCAACGTCGGGTCTCATGGCATCGACACTGATGACCGTCTTCACGCCGAGCGACTGCAATTCCTTAAACGCCTCGTCTCCTTCGGGCTGGCCTCCCGAGATTACCTTGGCATGTATGTGCACTGGATTGGGCAAATGCTCTGCTTCGATGCGATGTGGCTGCTGGGAAGCGTGTTCTTTGTTGTCCTGTGCGGGTTCTTCCGGTGCCTTGCCTGCCCGAGGATTGGAGTTCTTTTGCGAACAGCCGACCGTAACTAGCAGAAAGAGCAAAAGGACCTTCGGCATCTGAGAACCTCGCCGTAAATGTGCCGTGAAACACCACTAATTGTATATTCGACGCCAGGCACTTACGACCCACTGCGGCGAGGCGCGGAAATGGTTAGCTCGCTTCGGTCTTGGCGACCTCGGAACCTTGGCACGGAATGACGGACGCTGACGCCCAGGACGCTCCGCAGTCCGCTTAGCAAGATTCCAACTGCGACGAGCACAGCAGCGTTACGCACGGCTCCGTCGATTCGTACGTTTTCGTAACGTGTATCGGGACTCAGATACTCAACCACTTCGACCAGTCGGTTGCGCCACGCGTCAATCTCTCTGTCCAGCAATGCGGCGGCTCGATTCACTTGCGTGAAGGTGATTTGGAGTCCACAATGGTTGGTAACACGAAAAGAAAGCAACTTGGCCCACCTATCAAGCGGACCACAAATGGGTGCGTTCTTCGTTGCGCTCGCTCTACTACGAACGTACGAATGTTTCCCTGGTTACGCAGCTTTTACAGCAACAAAGTTGCTCTAACCACCGGCATCTCGCGTTTACCAGCGAAACGCGAGATATATTGCGAGCAGACTGCAACTACCGTTGACGCAGCACGACAAAACGACGGTAGCCATCACGTTCAATCAAGAGTCGGGTGCCGTTTTTACCGGTGGAGCTGACTGCGTCATGGACCTGGCCCACGTTCGAGACGTCCTCACCGTTAATTGAAACGATGAGATCGCCTGGTTGAATCCCCGCTCGCGCAGAGATGCTTCCTTGCTTCACATCCACGACGACAACTCCCTTGGTGTTGCTGTTTAGGTTCAGCCGCTGCCTTAGCTCTGGCGTGGTATCCTGAATTGAAATGCCAAAGTCGTCCAACGCGTCTGAAGGTGATCCACCGAACGACAGTTTGGAATCATCAAGCTTTCCGAGTGTTACGCTAAGGGTAATCCAATCACCGGCTCGAAACACGTTCAATTCTGCAGGGGCGCCAGGCGACGCACTCGCGACTTCGTTTCGCAGTTGACTAGCAGATGCCATTCGTTTGCCATTGAATTTGACAACAATGTCGCCACTTTTCAGGCCAGCTGTTTCGGCTGGACTATCTGGCATTACATCCGCAATAAGAACTCCGTCCGATTCACCATAGTTGAATGACGCCGCGAGGTCCTCTGTGACGTTTTGAATCGCCGCGCCTAGCCAGCCTCGCTCAACTTGTCCACTGTCGATGATGCTGCGGGTAACTTGCGTTACCATAGTACTTGGTATTGAAAAGCCGACTCCCATGTAGCCACCATTGCGAGAGGCAATCGCGGTGTTGATGCCGACGAC
>JAGQPC010000375.1 GCA_020426925.1 Planctomycetales bacterium
GGCCGGATGGAATGCCGACATCGCGAAGCTGACAAACCAATGGGATGATGGAGACACCTCGGTCACGCTGATCGACGTCGGTCGACAATTGGATTCCAATGTTATTCTCGAAGACTTGCGGCAGACTTCGCCGATTGCACTCGCCGGGTCTACCACCGATTTCAAGGCAGTGATCAAGAACGCGTCGAACGAGGCGGCTGAAAGCTCGCAAGCGACGCTGTTCGTCAACGGCTCGCCCCAGACAATCGCAATCCCGCCGATTCCTGCGAACGAGTCGATCGACATTCCACTGCGTTTAGATTTTTCCGATGCCGGTCGACAAAAGATTCGGCTTGAACTTCCGAACGATCTTGTGGAAGCCGACAATTCTCGGTTCGTGATCGTCGATGTGCAACCATCGATTTCGATCGTCATGGTTGACGGAGATCCGCGAGCGGTCGCGTTCCAAAGCGAAACCGATTTTCTAGCGGCATCGTGTAGAGCGGGACGAGCTCCTTGGCAGGCCGACGTCGTTCAGTCGATGACTGAAGTCAACTTTGAAGAAGTGCGTCCGAACGTTTTGGTGCTTGCGAACGTCGGTACGATCGAACGCGATGACGCGATCAGAATCGAGAAACTCGTCAACGAGGGCATGGGCCTGATCGTTTATACGGGCGAGCTGATCGATCCGGAAAGCTACAACAGTGCTTTGTACAAGAACGGAACCGGGTTGCTCCCGGCTGAGTTGAAAGAATCAGCGCAAGACGAATTTTCGGGTTTGACGATCGAATCGCTCGGTGAATCGCCGCTGGAAATACTCACGCGATTGTCGACGGCAGTTCTCGGGCGGATCAAGCCGACCACGATTTACCGCGTCGCTGGTTACGAGAATCCCGACACGCGCGTCTTGGGAACTTGGAAAGGCCCCGATCCAGCGCCAGCGTTATTGGAAAAACGAGTCGGACAAGGCCGAGTGTTTCTGTGGACCGTTTCGGCAGACCGCGCGTGGTCCGACTGGCCTCAAGAACCTAGCTTTGTACTCGCCATGCGTCAAACTGTGCAGTACGCGTCGGCCCAAACAGTCAATCGCGCAAATGTGCTCACTGGCCAAGAACTGCAAACGCAACTCCGCGTCACGGAAGCACCGGCAAACGCGAAGGCGACCGCTCCAGGATATGACGAAGAATTCGAGCTGACCGTTGAATCGACCGAGGATGGCCCGTTGATGGAGTTCACGGACACCAATCGTTCCGGTTTCTATCAGTTCCTCTGGGACGATCGAGACGGTCAAAAGCAGACCGACGAATTTGCCGTGAACGTTGATGCGCGAGAGAGCGATGCGACTCGATTGGCAGAAGAGAAGTTAGACACATTTCTTGGCGACATCGATTGGCGTTTGCTGTCGATCGGTTCCGCTGAAGTGAATGTTGGCGATCAGGCAGAATTGTGGCGAACCGGTGCGATGATTTTTCTGGGGCTTATCGGCTGCGAAAGCATCTTCGCTGCCTGGATCGGACGAGAAAGGTAAAACGTCAGCATGTGGCGTTGGCTGTTAGGCATCGAAACTGCACAAGACCAGATCGAAGGTGATCTGCGGTTCGAGTGGTTGTCTGCGCCGGCGAACGACGCTGCATTCCTGCTGATCATCGGGCTGATTTTGGCTTGCGTTGTCGTTTGGTTGTTGTATCGCTGGGAAGCGAGCCGGTTAAGTCCGGTCATTCGCGCGATACTGGCGATTCTTCGATTGGCGATTGTTGGCGCCGCAATCGCTATGCTATGTGAACCGGTCGTGGTTTTGACAAAACATGTCTTGATCCCGTCTCACTTGCTTGTTCTGGTCGACACGTCTGAATCGATGAATCTGCGAGACGCCTGGAAAGACAGTGAAGAAGCGGCCAAAGTCACCAAGGCACTCGGGCTCGCCGATGAAATCTCTTCTGTCACTCGCAAAGACTTGGTCGCAAAAGCATTCGATAACGGGCTCGCTCGGCACCTGGCCCAAACCGGCGACAGAATCGTTCACGTTCATCCATTCGCGGAGCAACTGGAACTAAACGCGATTGACGTGGCTGTTTCGCCGAACGATGGCGGTACTGCCGAAAGTTCTAACGACACGATCAACCTTTCCGCGAATTCGCTGAATGGCCGGAACACGGCGATCGGGTCAGCGATCGAACAAAGTTCCATGGCGTATCGAGGCATGCCGATATCGGGCGTGCTGATCATCAGCGACGGCCAGTCCAACTCTGGCGAATCGACCGATGGAGCCGTGCAGAATCTGAAAGAAAAGGGAATTCGCATCAACGCGGTGGCCGTTGGAACGGCACGCGGTCCGAGTAACGCAAGTATCCTGAAAATCGACACGAACCCGATCGCCTTTGTGCGAGATACCAATTCAGTGAGTGTTCTGGTTCAGTCGCGAGGAATGGCAAACAGCGACGCGAACTTCATCGCCGAGATCCGTCGAGATGGTGAACAGTGGAAAGAAGTGTCGCGGCAACAAGTACCGCTCGCAGATGACGGCTCGGTTCACAACGTGACGTTCACGTATGAAGAAGAAAAGCCGGGCCGCGTCGAGATCCGTGTTCGACTGGAAATTGACGACACGGAGTTAACCGTCGACGACAATCTTGCGATGACCGAGGTGCAGTTGATACCTCAGCAACTTCGCGTGCTGTTTATTGCGGGTTCGACGTTTCCAGAAGTTCAATTCATTCGCAACACACTTCGTCGCGACAAGGGCGTAGACATTTCAACGTGGAACCAGTCGGCGGAAGAAGGATACGAGCACGAAGGCAATAATCCGATCCAGCGGTTGCCCAACACCGAAAAAGAACTCAACGAATACGACTGTGTGATTCTTTACGATCCCGATCCAGAAAAGTGGCCGTCGAACTTTCCGGAATTGTTGGACAAGTTTGTGTCGTTTTCTGGCGGGGGCTTGATATACATCGCTGGCGAAATGCAATCGGAAAAATCGTTTCAAGATCAAAGCTCTCCACAGATGAGCTGGATTTCGTTGTTGCCGGTCGTTCGTGATCCGGGGCTTTTTCGGTCGGAAGTCAAAATGAAATTGAGTGCCCGGAATGCGTGGCGATTGCAGATTACGCCAGCCGGTCGACGCGATCATGTGATGACGTTCGCCGAAGATCCAACCGAAAACCAACGAATTCTGGATAGCCTGCCTGGAATGTTCTGGCACTTTCCGATCACGCGTGCAAAAGCTGGCGCGACGGTGCTCGCTCGGCATGGTGATCCTCGGATGCGAAACGAATTCGGGCCAGAAGTCTTGTTGGCCACTCACCGCGTCGGGCCTGGAAGAGTCTACTTTGTCGGGTTCGATTCGACTTATCGCTGGCGCTACTTGGACGAGCAAACTTTTGACGGTTTTTGGGCACGAATGGTCGATCGAGCCGGCCGCACAAAACAGCTGGGCGGTGGTTATCCGTTTCGGTTAAGAACGGACAAACTATCGTACGAACCGGGTGATCACGTTCGTCTTACCGCAGCGTTGATCGAACAAATGGAAGCGAGCCGCGACATTCAATCGGTTCAAGCGGAAATCGAACACGCCGATGACCCGCCACTTCAACTTTCGCTACAACCAGGTGCCCGCGAAGGCGAATTCGAAGTCACATTTCCTGTCGAAACTCCTGGCCCCTATATGATCCGAGCGTGGTCAGGCAACCGCGGGACCGATTCGAAAGTCAAAACGGTCACTCAGCAAATCACCGTTGAATTGCCGAGTGCCGAATACGAAAAGCCGACGCTTGATCGTGGTCGGTTACAGGCAATCGCGTCCACGACAGGCGGCAACGTTTATGAGCTGCACGAGCTGGACCGATTGGCAGCCGGTTTTGACATTGGGAAAATTGAAAAGCTGCAGGAAGATCGAAACGAAATTTGGAACGCGCCTGTATTTTTTGGATTTATTTTGGTGGCGATTACGGCCGAGTGGTTGATTCGTAAACGGTATCAATTGGTTTAGAGGTGAGTGCTGATTGTTGGAGTCCGCACTTTAGTGTGCAAAGTAGTGCGTATTAAACACCAAAAAACATGACACGTCCTGACTTGAACACGATGCAAAGCAAAATCACCGAGCGGTTAAGCCGCTTGCGTGGTCGCTTGCGGTCGCAGCTAGTCATTGAAGGACTCGCCCGTTTGCTGCTGCTGGCATTCGCGCTCGCGGCAGTGAGCTTCCTCGCCGATAGGAAGTTCGAACTTGGACGGACGACGCGCGTCGTGTTCATGCTCCTAGCGTTTGTGTGCGTCGCATACGTTGCTGTTCGATACATTGTCCTGCCTGCGTTCGCCGATTGGAACATCTTTGACGTTGCCGGAGCGCTGGACGTTCGCGGAATGGACTCCGTCAAAAACGCAGTTTCGCCAAAGGTGGCGACTGTTTTCGACTTGCATGAAAAGTCGCCAGACTATTCGCAGTCTCTCAGTGCCGAAGCAGCTCGTCGAAGTTTTGACGCGTTAGAACGAATCGACTTTGAGGAGCGTCTCAATCGCGAACACAAAACGCGATCTGTCGCTGGCGTGCTGGCTGGCGTTGGCTTGCCACTGCTGGCGTTGGCCGTCATACCGTTCGCGCTGACGAACGTTTGGTTTTCTCGATGGTTCACGATGAGCGATACGCCGTGGCCGCGGAACACGACGATCTCCGTTGTGGGGCTCGATGACAACCACATCATTGTTCCCAAAGGCGAGCCGCGACTTTTGGAATTCACGATCACCGACAAACGAGATCGCGACATTGACCGACTGAGGATCGAGCTCCAGCTCGCCGATGGCAAGACTGAGCGGCTGACGATTGTTCGTGATGCTGGCGGCCGTTTCGTTCACGAGATTTCCGGTTTGCGGCGAGACGCTCAACTGCGACTTTGGGCGGGTGACGGAAAGCTGGGGCCAGTCGACATCATTCCGATTGATCGCCCTCGGCTAATAGAAATTCGCCTTTCGCACAAACATCCGTGGGATGAGTCTCTGCAGATTCATGATTTCGATCGAGGCGATGGTTCGATCAGTTTGCTGCCGCGAACTGACGCTGAACTGACTCTTAAGGCCAACGTTCCAATCGAAAAACTAGATTGTGATTGGAGCACCGCGACGCCACCAGAAATCCAGCGGATTGACGATGTAACGTTCTCGGCGAAATGGAAACATGACACCGATCTGCAAGCGAAGATTCGCTTGGTGGGCAAGTCAGCTGGGCTCGAATCACAGAACCGTTCGGTTTCGATCGGACTGAAAAAAGATCGTCCGCCTTCGATCACGATGCGACCCGACGGCGTCAAGCGACGCGTGACCCCAACTGCGGTTGTGCCTTTGAAAATGGTGGCCCGTGATGATTTCGGCGTTGCGTATATGCGTTTGACATCAAAAATCGAACGTGTTCCGGTTGTCACGGCAGATACTCCTCCGCCCCCGATCATCGCGGACAGTTCAGAAGAAGTTGCGCTGCCGGATGAAAGCGAAAACGCCGGCGCGCAAACTGAAGAAGTCGCCGATCCTGAATCTTTGCCAAAAGGCGAAGAATACGATCTCTACGGCCCGATTCAACCTGCCACGGAACGGTTGCTCGACGAACAGTACGAATATTCGCTGGAGCCGCTTTCGCTTGCGCCGGGCGATTTGATTCGCATGATGACCGAGGCGCAAGATGATTGCTTCGTCGGTGCGCAATCGTCCGAGTCACCGTGGGTGGCGTTCGATATCGTGAAGCCCGAAGAGCTGTTTCGCGAAATCCTGGTGCAACAACAGCAACTGCGTGCTCGCCTGCGAAAGGCGACCGACTCGGCGACCGATTTGCGAGACAAATTGACGACGTCGCAGTTTCCGCAAGCTGGATCAGAGTTAAGCCGGGACAACAAAGTGTTGCAGCGTGAAGTATCGACGATCCATCGCGGGTTGGAAGATACAGTTCGCGAAATGGCGCTGAACAAGCTTGGCGGCGAAGAGGCCATTGATTTGATCCAGCAGAATGTACTCAACAAGCTTGGCAACTTGACGTCCAACGCGATGGAGGCGCAAAAGTCGGAACTTGCTGCCCTTTCAAAACAGGATGGCGGTGGCAGTCAGGACGAAGCGATCGATCGCCAAGGAAAAATTGTCGACGAAATGAAGCGAATCCTTAAGAACATGGCTCAATGGGACAGCTTCGTTGACGTGGTTAATCAGCTTGACGCCGTCATTAAGCTGCAAAACGACCTGAAAGATGATACGGAAAGAATTCAGGAAAAGGACGTGGAGGCCGTGTTTGACGATTAGGGAGCCTTTCGCTTGAAGGCTAACCACAGCGCTTTAACGTTTCCTTGTCGCTTGCGGACCAGTAAACTAAACAACTCGGATCTAGAAATATCGGGGAGCAACGAGGGGATCCATCGAAGGCAGTGCACACGCTCACGGCCTGCGTTCGAGATGATTGCTTCCGTGTTTTGGAGTGTCGCTATGAAACGACCTGTAACCACATTGCTGCGAACGGTCGCCTTGGCCGCGACGATTTCGTTCGCCTGCGGCGTGCTGTGCGCTGCAGATAAAGAAGAAGTAAAGGACGGAGACAAGCTGCGGTTCGACCAAGACAAAGTCGCCGCGAACATGCGAGAGCTGGAAGACCGCATGTTGAAGCTCGCCGATCTGCTCCGCGACGCCAAGCCTGACGATTCAGCTCGGCTGTTGCTCGGGGTGGAAAACGCACGAGAAGAATTGATTCTCGAGCAAATGCAAGTGGTCTCCGAAATGCTGGAGTCGGTCGACTTAAGCCAGGCGACAGCAGAGCAAAAAGAGATTTTGGACAAACTGCACCAGCTGAAGCAGTTGTTACTGAACGTCGATTTAGATCTGAAGATCAAGCTGGAACAGCTGAAGAAAATCGCGAACGCTCGCAAGAAGCTTGCGGAACTAATCGCCAAGGAAGAGAACCAAAAGGCCGCGACCGACGATGCTGGTGCTCGCGGAAATGATCCCAGCCCGCTCGCAGCAAACGAGCAGCGCAACCAAAAGGCGGGACAGAATCTCCAGCAACAGATCAAGAAAATCGGAGGATCTGGCAAAGCGTCGGATTCAGTCGGCTCCGCGTCTGGCTCGATGGGAAAAGCGGCCCAAAGCCTCAGCGCAGGGAAGCCGGGCGATGCCAGCGGCAATCAACAGGAAGCACTCGATGCTCTGAAGCAGGCTGAACAGGAACTTGCCGAGCTAAAAGAAAAAGTTCAACAAGAAGCCGAAGCCAGTGCTCGGCAACGCGTTACTGAATTGCTGAACGAGATGCTGGAACGGCAAACGAGCGTGAAGGACGCCACGGTTGCTGCCATTCCAAAAGTCACGGATGGCGATCTTGAAATCGCTGGATTGCTGACTCGTCTTGCGAAGGTCGAGGACGAAATCGTTGACGCGGCTGATGAGTGCATTGAAATCTGCGATCTCACGGAATTCAGTTTTGTTCTGCCAGCTGCGATGCGAGACATTCGCGAACGAATGATCAACGTACGATCGACATTGGAACAAGCCGAAGCCAACGAGCCGCTCGTCCAACAAGAAGAGTACATCATTGCCGACCTGAAAGAATTGATCGACGCAATGAAGCAGGCTGGCAAACCCGGAAGCCCGAAGATTTCCAACTCGAAGTGCGGCCGTTGCGACAATCGAAACAAACTCATTGCCGAAGTCAAAATGCTGCTGTTCATGCAAAAAGCTGTCAGTCGAAAGACAAAAGAGATCCACGCCGCAGAGCTTGCCGGCAACATCACCGAGCAATCGCTGGAAACTCAAACGGGACAGATGCGAGATCAACAAGACAAGATTCACGAAGTAACGCAGCGACTGCGTGAACTTACCAATCCAGAATTCGTGAATGGAGACGGTCTGTAATGAAGAATGTTTTTTATCGCTACTTGCAAACAACGCTAGTTGCACTTTGCAGCTGGTTCGTTTTTGCCACCGTCGTCGTCGGTGATCCGACCGAAGGTGAAAAGACTGCGTCGGATGCAGTCGTTAAAGACGAAAACGCGACGCCAGCCGTCCACGCAAACTGGATCACCAGCATGGACGAAGCCCAAAAGGTGGCCGCGGAAAAACGCAAGACCATTTTGATGGACTTTACCGGTTCGGACTGGTGCGGCTGGTGCATCAAACTCTCCGAAGAAGTTTTCAACACGCCTGAATTCAAATCATGGGCGGACGAGCATCTTGTTTTGGTCGAACTCGACTTCCCGAACGATCAGTCAAAAATCACAGAAGAAGGAAAAGCACATAACGATCAATGGCTGAAGAAGCTGAAAGTCGCTGGCTTTCCCACAATCTACCTGACCGACCACGAAGGCCGTCCCTATGCGAAAACGGGTTACAAGGAAGGCGGACCGGACGAATACATCAAGCATCTGACGCAATTGCTCCAAATTCGAATGCTCCGCGATACCGCGATGAAGCTCGCCGGCGAGGCCGAGGGCAACGAGAAGGCAAGATTCTTGGACGATGCGTTGTCGACGATGGACGCTCAGATTGTCGGCTTGCACTACACCGATGAGATTGAGCAGCTGAAACAGATCGGCGGTGAGGCCTTGCTGCAAAAGTACGCGCAGCTCGCCGAAAACGCTCAAGGCGGAGCGGAAAGTGTCGGTATGGTTCGCGAGGATTGGATGGCCGACCCGTTTGGCTTTTTGTCGATGGACATGAAGGACGCATCTGACCATTTGGACATCGCCGACACTGAACCTCCAGTGGAAGAGTATCATCCGCGCATCGAAGATCGGCTCGCCAAATTGATCGAGCTGATGAACAAGACGTGACCGAGCGGTGGTGCGAGCCAGTCTGGCCCGAGTGCAAAGAAACCTGCAAACGCTTCCACATTGCGAAACGGAAAAGGTGACATTGGAGACCTTCGTGATCCGGGCGCCGCAAAGCGTGCCTGGGCAAAGTTGCCGCCAAAGGAACGGGAAAAGATTCTGCAATCGAAAACGGAAGGATTCCCAGCCGAGTTCGACGACATATTGTCTGACTATTACCGTCAAGTTGCTCGAGAAGGATCGGCCAGCGGCGAAGAACAGAAATGACACAACTTGCGTTCAAAGGGATTTTCAGACGCGGCGACTTTTCGGGTCGCCGCTTTTGATTGGTAGCGAGGGAGCGTAGGGAAATAATTGGTTTCCCGTTAGGAAATCGTAGTGGATCTTGCTGCTAAAGATCCCCCTCAGCGAAATCGGCAACAATCGAAGGAAGTTTAGCAACTTCCACCACAACAAACAATCAATCGAATGAGTCCAAGCGGATCACAGTAATGGATGTACGAGTACGT
>JAGQPC010000376.1 GCA_020426925.1 Planctomycetales bacterium
CCATGATGGCGTTTTCGACAGGGCCATCATGCCCCAGGCGGAATGACAACTGCACCTTCGCCGGGCAGACGTCGGAAAAAGGAATGGCCAACGTTGTCGTTCTGCCGTGAAACTCCCGCAAATCGAGTCCTTGTCCTTCCAAGCTCACGATTTGTTTGATGTCCTTGAAGACTTCCAGTTTCGTCAACGCCTTGAGACGTGGCAGCAAGATCGCATGGACGCGATCCGCCACAATAACGAAATCTCTGAATCGCCGTTCCTGGCCAGCAAACGCCTTGGCCGCCTTCGTTTGAAGCGACCGGACTCGCTCTCTGGCTGTGGAAACCTCAGCGCCGAGGCGCTCAACGAGCTCATCTACTGAGGAAACCGTTGGAGCAATTCCTGCAGCCTCCGGAGGAACTCTTGCGGGTGCGGTTGGTGACATTGAATTTCTCCTGATGGTGAAAGATTCCGGCAGCATTGTGAGTCTCGTGTTTCTATTTCAATCCCTGCGCGAAGTCGTCGACCTTCGTCTCCGCCTGCACCTTAGCGTACCCATAGCGCTGTTGGAGCAGTCCGGAGAGCAAGTCGCGATTTCCCGCGATCGCGGCTATGTCGTCTTCGCTCAGTTTTCCCCAGGTGAGCTTGATCTTGTCGCTCACATTCTTCCAATTGCATTTGATCTGATCCCAGTTCATCGTCGTGACTCCTTGCGTGAAAACGGCCTCGTAATTCAACATTTCGTTCACGCTCAAGCCGCAGCCTTCGGCTGTTTATCGGTCGCCGTTCCCGCTAATCGCTTTGCAGTTGATACAAAGTGACCCGCGGTTAAGACACCGATCGCGAAACCGATGATCAACGTTCCAAACAACAGTGCGGCACTCGGCATCGTCACTGTAAGGAACAGCAAATTCGTTTCGACGGCTTGCGTGTTCTGCAAGACCACAATCAAAACTAGCAGGCTGATTACGGCGATGGCTACTAGCTTGAATTTGTTCATTGTCCCCTTCAACATGGTTTACTCCGAATGCAGATAGGTTGATGGTCTGTCGACGTCAGACGCGGCAAGTTCGTTGACCGCTCCTGGCGCCCTCCGCCGATTCACGCGAACGCATTCCAGCATCAGCAGTGTCTCTACGACGTCCCGATCTAAGGGCTTGCCGAGCAGCAGGTCGATGCCAGCCTCAAGGCATGGTTTGCGCTGCACGTCATCAACCCGCTCCGCAAAAGCGATGATCAAGCAGTCTTCGCAGAGATAGTCGGACCGCAAGTGTGTGGCGAGCTGGCACCCGTCCACGAACGCCGTTTCCATATCCAGCAGCACGACATCGGGGCGACATGCGGCAGCCACTCGGAGCGCGGCGAGGCCATCCGGTGCAGCATGAGCACCATGCCCCGCGTACCGGACCTGCCTGAGAATCGCATTGACTGAGCCGCGCTCCGCGGCGACAGCCAAGACACTCAGGACTTGCATGCCGGCGTTAACGCGATCGCTCTCACAAAAACTAGATTTGTTCTGAGGCGACGTCGGCTTGCGCAATCCCTGCTTGCGTTGGAAAGCGTCCGATTGTGTCGTATTGGTTGTCGCCAGTTCACTGTTGCTCAGCGCGGCCATGTTTACCGTCCTTCCAGGTGTGCATAGGTTTTTGAATCATCGTGAATCGAGGTCCGTCGCCTGTCCGAATCCGTCGTCATCCGCGCGCTCGATCGAGTCGCGGTCAGTTCCCGTGTACGGAACCACTTCCGGAGTAAGCAGAAACACCTGCACCATCGCACCGGTTGTGAACGCGTGCACGACTACGCCCGTTGGTGTCTCGATTTCCGCAGTGGCTTCGCACACCTCTCTGCCGGTGATCCGTTTGATCTCCCGCCGCATCGACTCGGACCCGCTGGAAAAGAGCTGGCGGTGAAACTCCCGCACGTGCGAGGCTCCTTCCGGCGTGCGGGCCAGGTCTTTCTCAACCGGCGTCAAGGCATCGTGCAAAGTCACGACCAGCGTGTCCTCGCTGATGACCGCCGTCACCGCTTTGGGTGCAACTCCCGTTCTCTGCTGGTGTAACACACTGGCCAGGTGGGACAGTTGTTGCGCGATCTGCGAATTTGTGTTGCTCATTTTCGTTCCTTCATGAGGACCGCCCAAGCGACGAACACTTCGTGACAGCTTGACGCCGTCGAACCGTGAATAAAAAAACCGACATGGCAGAACACACCCAGGTATTCCACCACATCGGTTTACTTTCTAACGAGCCTTCCAGCCGAGCCAGGCTGCTCTTTATCTAGTCATCCGACAACTTCAACTCAGCTGTTACAGACTCTCGTTGCAATCCTTCGACTGGGGCGCCGTCATTGTGGATTTCTTCTTTGGTCAAGGTTGCTGACATGCTCTTGTTTCCCCCCTCGTGTCGCTTGCGATCGCCTTCGCAAGGCGAACGACAAGAGCAAAAAAAAACCGATGTAGCAGAACACCCGCAGGTGATGCGCCACATCGGTTTACTTTTTAACAAGCCCCCTGGGCTCTGCCAGGCTGCCGCTTATCTAGTCGTCCGAAATTGTGCGGGCAAGACTTTACCATCGCTTACCCTCACCTTCCGATTATACGGCATTCGCGTGGGAGAACAAGGGCGCGGAGGTCGTAATCGCCGAATTCGAAGAGAGAACCCGTGAGATTAGTCGCGCGGTCCGTCTCTCGCTCCGTTTGGCTCTCTCCGATGCTCTTCTCGTCCAAAGCTAGAAGGTGTTGGAGAAGGTTGTTCGCGATCCGTAGCGAAATCTAGGCGGATCAGCAGTGGTTGATGTTCGCGGCGATCAATGCTTGAGCACTCCCACAGTGCCGTTTACGTTAGGTCAATAGCGGACGTATCACCAGCAGGGTAAGAAGTGTCACCAGCACGATGGCGACCAGATTGAGCCACAGCCCAGCCTTGACCATCTCTCGGAGAGTCACCTCTCCCGAACCAAAGACAATGGCGTTCGGAGGCGTTGCCACAGGCAACATGAACGCACAACTGGCAGCAATCGCCGCTGGAATCACCAGCAAATAGGGGTGCAGCCCTAAACCAGGTGCGATCGCGCCCAAGATGGGAAGAAGCGTCGCCGAAGTGGCGGTATTGGAGGTCAGTTCGGTTAGAAAAATCATTCCCGCAGTCACGCAAAAGATAACAACCACGGGCGGCATGCCGCTAACAAAACCGGCATGACTCCCCAAGAACTCAGACACTCCGTTCGCATGCACAGCTGCCGCCAAACTCAAGCCGCCGCCGAAGAGTATCAAAATACCCCACGGCAGTTTCAGAGCTGTCTCCCAATCTAGCACGAACTGTCTGCGTTGCGTGTCGACCGGAATGACGAACAGAATCATCGCAGCGACCATCGCAATGCCCGCATCCGTCAAGCCAGACAACGGCGACCAGCTTGTGCCAACGTCACCAAGTGTCACCCGTACGAGAAAGGGCCGCATGATCCAAAGCGTGGCTGTGACCATGAACACGAAAAGCGTCGCCCATTCGCCACGCTTTGTCGGCCCTAGCGAATCCAACTCGTCGCGAATCAGCTGACCACCGCCTTCGATTTCTTGGGCTGTGACCGGATACACCACTCGTGTTAGCACCACAAACACGAGTGGCAAAAACACAATCGCCAGCGGGACACCCACCAACAACCATCTGGCAAAGCTGAGTTCTATTCGATATGGCTCGGCAATCGAATCACTCAGATAGCTCACAAGGAACACATTTGGCGGCGTGCCGATAATGGTTGCGGTTCCCCCGATGGACGCTGAGTAAGCGATGCCCAACATCAAGCAGGTGGCAAAGTTGTCGGCCGTTCCTTTCTGGCCATTTTGGCCCGAGCTATCCGGCTCGCCCTGCATTTTCATGAGTCGAATCACACTGACCGCAATCGGCAACATCATGGCAGTTGTGGCTGTATTGGAGACGAATGCACTCAGAACAGCCGTAGTCAACATGAACCCGGCTATCATGTTCACTGGCCGCGTTCCGACGATTCGCAAGATGGTGAGGGCGATACGTTTTCCCAGGCCCCACTTTTGCATTGACAATGCCAAGAGAAAGCCACCCATGAATAGAAAAATCAGAGGGTTAGCATAAGGTGACGAAGCCGCTTTCATATCGGCTATGCCCAGCAGGGGAAACACTGCCACGGGTAACAGCGCAGTGGCATAGATGGGGACTGCTTCAGTCAGCCACCAGATACCCATCCAAACCATCGCGGTCAGTGTGGCTCGTCCTTCCGCGTGGAATTCTACTAGCTTTCCCGTGGCATCGCGGTATTCGTCGGGTAACAAAGCATATGACGCTGCCGCTACAAGTGGTCCCGCGACCAACCCTAGCCGTGCAACCGCCGGGCTGCTTATCGGTGTTTGGTTTGTATCTTTGTGCATGACAGATTATTTGTCTTACTTCGAACCTCACGCTAAGTATGCTCCGGATGCCGGATGCCGGATGCCGG
>JAGQPC010000377.1 GCA_020426925.1 Planctomycetales bacterium
GAAGTAGCACCGCCAGTTGCCTGCGCGCGAAACAGCGCCGTTCGGATGCTAACTCGGCGCCAGCGTCGGCAATATTTCGTCAACGATTTTATCTTCGGCTACTTTACTCGGTTCGGTCGCGATCACCGAACGCATGAAGCTCCACGAAGCGCAGCGGTGTTGGAATCGATGTCCCACCGCTGCGCCGAAGGAAAGCTTCGTGCGGTCGCTGAGTTAGACCGCTTAGTCTGATAGTCGTCGAGCATCTTTGTGGGTCGCCGACGGGTATCATCTATACAATCAATCACGGGCGTCAGTGACTTGCGTCGCTTAGTAGCGCAACCGAGTTGGGGTCCAAGTGGCGATTCCGAATTATCAAATGTTGTCAGATCACGGATTGGTTGCCGTGTGGTGGCCGCGCACGTAACGGCCCGCACTTGTAAGGCTGCGGGCCAACGGGATTCCCATCACGTGGGCGAACTTCCTTCATCGTTGTCGCAGCCGACAGATAGCGAGCACTCCGATCGCCACTATCATTCCACAAGTGGGCTCAGGTACAGCGTTCACGCCAGTTCTTGCCCCCGCTTCGAAGCCTCCGTCTTTGAAAGCGGCAACGAGATCGCCCGTGTCGAATTCGCCGTCCCCGTTCCAATCGCCGGTGCCCCAACTAGAATTACCCGCAATGCCGTCTTCGTATTGGCCCGCCTTGAAAACTTCGACGAGGTCGCCACTGTTGAATTCACCGTCGAAATTGGCATCTCCAATCCAAGTCTGCTTTAATTCTTGCACCCAAAAAGTAAAGTCGGCCGAGTCGACGATTCCATCTTCGTTCAAATCAAAGCCTGCTGTATTCAATTCCCCGCGGATCTCTGCCGCCAACATGTCGATGTCGGTGACGTCCAACTTTCCATTTTGATCGAAGTCACCGAGAACGGAGACGTCATTGAACATTCCCAGGGAGACGTTGTCTAACCCAAAGACCCAGCCTCGCTTACTCGCTTCCTCATTTGCCTTCCACCGTACCCTGAATTGGGAGTTCTCTGGAAGATGAATCGGCATGATACCCGCATCAAACGAAACGCGATAATCTGCCGAGTTTCCATCAGCAAAGTCGTCAGCTGGCGGGACGAGGTTGGCTCCGGTCGTCACGGTTCCTAGATCCATTATTTGTTCAAATCCGTTCCCGGTACCTAAATCAAAAAGAACATCAAACGCAGCTTCCCCCGGATTATTTCTGCTGCCTGCCGCATCCCAGGCTTCGATGTCGAACGTTAACTGAATCGATTGCGCATCGTTGCCAATAACGTCCGTCACGAATTGAATCGTCGATTCACCAGCGTTTTGTGGCGTGCCAATTGCCAATGACCGGTCACTGTCGTTCGTCGCCCCAGCATTGAAGAGTCTGGTTCCCACCCGATCTAACTGGTTCGAAGCAGGGGCGGTCGGCGATCAGCTTAGCTTCAAGTTTTGGCGAGACGGAGACTCGGAACCGAGTGCACCACAATTGACCGTCTACGATGCGGAACTCGCATCCGGAATGCTTGGCTTAGGAGCCGACATTTCCAATCTGTCACCAACAGCGGAACTTATTGATGCCACATTTGACGACATTTCGTTTACGCCAGAGGTTGCCATCGTCGCGCCTCCCGGGTTGGAACGAACGTTTGGAAGCGTTCGAGGGAACGCACCTTCAGAGCCAGTGCGAGTACAATACTTATACCCATCTTCCTATTTTGAATCGCTTGCCGGTCCTACTGAAATCACGTCGATTGCGTGGCGGCCAGACGAGTCCACCGGCCCGTTAACAGCTGCGACGGAATCATTCGTCCTTCGCCTATCTACGACCGAGGCTACGAACCTAGACTTAGAGTTTGCACAGAACATTGGCAGCGACGTGACGACGGTTTTTGACGGCCCAGTAACGGTCTCGATTGCGGGAAATGCGGCTGCACGGGAATTTGACGTTAGCGTTGAATTATCGAATCCATTTTACTACGACCCAGCGCAAGGGAATCTGCTGGTTGATCTTGTTACAACAGGTTTCGAGTCGGAACCTTGGTGGGTAGACAACGAACTCGTTGACCCCGGAGGGCCATTCTTGGTCCAGACGTTCCAAGGAAATGACCCAACGTCAGAGATTGCCGATGGCGCATACAACGGACTGGCAGCCCTGAAATTCATGTTCTCGCCCAGCATACCGGGTGACTACAACAATGACGGAAGGCTAGACGGTTTGGATCTCGATCTCCAGGCGGTACAAATGATGTCCGGCGATCCCATTCGAAGGTTTGATGAGAACAACGATGGGGCAGTCGATCAAATGGATCGCCTGGTTTGGGTCCGTGATTACGCCAGTACTTGGATGGGTGACTCGAACCTCGACGGCGAGTTCAACAGCAGCGATTTCGTCGACGTATTTAAAACTGGTGAGTACGAAGATGGTGTAGAGAAAAACTCGACGTGGGCGACAGGGGATTGGAACGGCGATCTTGAATTCACTTCTGCAGATTTCATAGTTGCATTTCAGGACGGCGGATTCGAACAAGGCCAGCGAAACGCTTCCCGCGTTGTTCCTGAACCATCGTGCTGCCTGTGGTTGGTCTTATGTACCATCGCATTTTGGCGGCGGAACAACTGCTGACCTGATTTAGATCGGTACAGTCATGACGATTCCATTCCTGTTCGTCGTAGATGCCGTGCATTGTGGGCAGTTCGGCCCATTTCCACGGCGGCCCGGGCGAAGACTGCCATATTTTCAGCGGAAGCACACATCCTGCCAACTCCTTGAGCGAGATTCAAATGCGCGGCATCAAGATCTGTTGCACGGCTTAGTCTAGTGCGTGACTCTGAACTGTCGATATTGGAGAAATCTGGGAAAAGTTTGAAGAAGGCTCGGCGAAAACGATCTGAAGATTCGTAATGCTTGTTGAAAAGACTGGCAAAACGGATTTCCCAGCGTCAATCTTCGAGGAGCCAAGGATGCGACAAGCTTACTCCGATCAGTTGCGGCTGGACACTGTTCCGATTTCAAAAGTGGAACTCAATCTTCAGTGCCGCGATCGAATCGTTCCTGTGTTGCGTGCTCTGCAGCACGTTTATTGCAACTCGGAATTGCGTGCGAAGATCGTGCAACTGATCGGGTCGGACATCAACCGAGAGTCGCGAACCGACACGGGTCGGCAAGGCATGGACTACTGGCACATCTGCGTGCTGATCGCGGTCCGCCTGGGCTGCGATTACACGTACGACGAGTTGCAAGATCTTGCCGAGAACCACTGTCGGCTGCGAGCGATCATGG
The DNA here is from genome assembly GCA_020426925.1 of Planctomycetales bacterium. Lineage (GTDB taxonomy): Bacteria > Planctomycetota > Planctomycetia > Pirellulales > Pirellulaceae > JAGQPC01. Next base: position 3,278 of record JAGQPC010000377.1, read on the forward strand.
GGCTTGGCAGTCTTGATGAAACGCAATTTCATCACAAGACGCTGCGAAACACTTTCTGTTTGTTGCGTCCCGAAACGCTCGAGCAAATCAATCGTGCGATTGTGGAAGCAGGCCACCAAATCCGTCCCGATGCGATTGAAAAAGTTCGAGCCGATTCGTTCGTCATGGAAACCAACATTCATTATCCAACGGAAAGCAGCTTGCTGGTCGATGGCCTCGGAAAGATCATCTGCATGTGTGTGTTGCTCGCCGACGAACACGGCATTCATGGCTGGCGTCAGCACTCGCACTTGTTGAACAAAGTGAAGAAGCTCCATCGAAACATCCATCGTGTCGCATCCAAGAAAGGTCCAAACTACAAATCGCGACTCAAGCCGCTTTATCGAGAATTGCTGCAGAAAACGGCACTCCTGACGCAGCGAGCTCGTGAGTTGTGCCAGCTCACTGGAGAACCTGCTCCGGCACTCGTGGACCTGTTCGGTCCCAACACGTTGCAGGCGTTTATCGTTCGAACCGAACGCGTGGCGGACACGGCACGACGCCGTGTCATCAACGGCGAATCGGTTCCCAACGGCGACAAACTGTTCAGCGTCTTTGAACCTCATACGCAACTTTACAAGCGAGGCAAAGCGGGCCAACCGATTCAGTTTGGTCGACAGGTCTTGGTGTTCGAAGACGCGGCAGGTTTCATCGTCCGCGGTGTCTTGATGAACCGAGACGAAAACGACAAAGACGTCGCCGTTCGCGAAACGAAGTCACTGCAAGAGACCTTTCACAACAAGGTGCAACGACTGTCCTTCGACCGTGGATTTCATTCTCCTAAAAACCAAACCGAGTTGTCGAAATTGGTAACCACTTTGTGCTTGCCGAAACCGGGCGCGAAGCAGTCGGTTGTTCAACAGTCGCAGGCAGACGAAGAATTCCTTGCAGCTCAACAGAATCATTCGGGAGTCGAATCGACCATCGGCGCGTTGCAAAGTGGCAATGCCATGAAGCGTTGTCGCGACCGATCGGAACTCGGGTGCGAGCGTTACATGCAGCTGGCTCATCTGGGACGCAACTTACAAACGCTCGGCCGATTGCTAATCAAGCAAGACAACGAAGACGCGCCCGCTGGCCACTCTCGCCGAAAAGCGGCGTAACCAAAACACACAAGAAAACGCAGCTCGGCCTTGGCGACTGTCTGCGCCAATTACAAGAAATCGCACAAAACAGACCGCTCACGCAGCAAGTAAACGCAACTCAAACAAAACTCGCCCCAATCTTCAAAAAAACTGTGCGGCGATTCCCGCCCAAAATCAAGCTACAACCGACTTTCGGGTCACGCACTAGTCTATTTCGCGGCCATCAATGGTCGCCTGCGCCACAAATACGTCTAGATCTACTTCGAGCGTTGCCAGTGAACGCACTGCACCGTCGCAGTACAGGAAATTCGTAACGCTTTCGTGATAGCTGCTCCAACCATGTTTACATGGCATGCTGTGATAAACTTTGGGAGGGTCCGGATTCGTGCACCTTTCATAATCCCGCCAGAAAATGCGTCGCTGCAGATACGCTGCACTCTTGTTGTACGAACCGTAGGAATACGCCCAAAGTGTTCGGCGCTGACGATTGTCGGGAAGTTCGAGTGAACGCTCTCCGACGGCAATCGTGTGCGACTGCCCATCACGAATTTCCGAAAGTCGAACAGGTTTGAGTTTGCTAGTCCTACCGCGTGTAGGCCCGGAATTGCCTACTGTATGCATGGGGCCTCGGTAGCTCAGCGGTAACGGCCAGCTACCTTTGAAGTAGTTGCCAAACCAGTTTCCTCGTTCCGCGCGACCGGTCATGGCACGGTATGAACCAGGCATCCACTTGAACCTAGCGCCAGGGCCAGAATCCGGTCTAACTGCTTGATCAACATTTGGCTCAGACGGACAAACGTATTCACCCACGAATGAGCTAACCACGGAACGGTTTGCAACGGACTCGTTGTATTCGTCCTGACGGTACCGTGCAAAAAGACCAGGATGATCCAGATGCGGGAGCAGTTCGATGGTCCAGGTTGTATAGCTTTCATTGTCACAACACGGTTTATACATCACACCGCCAGGCGGAAGGTACTGGTTCGCCGACTCGTATGCTCCCAGAGCAATGCCGATCTGTTTGAGTTTGTTGATACACGACGTTCGACGAGCGGCCTCTCGCGCCGATTGTAGAGCACTCAGCAGAAGCGTCATCAGAAGGCCGACACTGACAATAACAACCAAGAGTTCGATCAACGTAAATCCCTGATGCGTTTGCGATTTGCACATAGTAGTCTTCTCCAGGATGAGCTTCAGTCCTCTGAAAAAAGACGATCTGCTTCGGCTAAGAAGCGTTCCAAGTCAAGCACGGTAAAGTCGAGACTCATTTGCCATCCATTTGCGATGTATTCATTCGCTTCGTCTCGCCATTTTGTTGCTAGTTGTTTATTGCCAAGACGGTATTGCGTCATGGCGAGAAACAACCGATCGAACGAATTGCCACCATTGCGCAGACGCATAGACTCTTCGAAAGCAAACAACGCACTTTCATATTGTTTTGCCTGAAATCTCGCGATTCCGAGTAAATGCCACATTCGACCATCTTCTGGCGCGACTTGAACCTCGTGTTCAGCGAGCGCTACTGCGCGTTCTGGGTCGCGTTGTTCTGTCAACGGCGAAGTTGCCAATAGAACAATCAGCCTACGCGAAGTTGACGGTTTTTGTGGTTGCTTCAATAGTAACGACTCGAAATAAGAACTCGCTCGTTCAAACTGGGGCTTCGCCAGAGCAAGAGTCTTCTCTTTGTAGTCAAGACATGCCAATCGATAGTAAAGCGTCCCAATTTCAATTTCGTTTCCGTCGGCATTTTCGCCGCGACTTTTAGCCAACTCCAAACTTTTCTCTAACTCACTGCGGGCTCTGGAAAGATCGCCCAAACCCAAATATGCGTTGGCGATTTCCCGGTGACGAAACCCGGTAACTTGGACGACGTAGTCCCCGTAGATATCCGCAACGTATTTCTCAAGTACGTCAATTGCAGTTTGAAATTCGGCTACAGCGCTCGGCCACCTACCATGTAGGTTGAAGATCTTTCCGCGGTGGCTGTTCAACGCCGCCAAAGAACGATGGACCACTGGCTTTGCTGTATAGTTCGGGTGATTGTTTAGGACGCGGCGAAGCAACGCCTCTGCGTCATTCAGATGGATTTCAGCTTCTTCAAGTTGATAACGCTGCAACATTATTCTTCCGTAGTGGGTATGCGTTTGTGCGGCTGCTGTGCTGTATTCGGGTGCAGCATTCGCAGGCGCCAAGCTTGTATTCCAAATGGATAAGGCAGACGTGAATTGCTTTTCGGCGTCTCGGAAACGGGAAGCAAGACCGAGTCGCAGTCCATACCAAGAATGGAATTCTGCCATTTGTTGAGCCAAATGATGGTTGTCAGGATCTGCATCACACAACCTTGAATAAATGTTGATGGCTCGCGTGAAATCTCTTTCACCGAAATCGAAAGTATCTTTTTCGTGTGACGTCAGACGGATTTCACATCGAGCCCGACCATAAAAACAGTCTGCCAGTTCACGTTGATAATCAGTGTTTTGCGAAAAGTCATGTACTAGTTTGTCGAGAATCGCAATCGCCACCGTAAATCCGTTCTCAGCTTCAGCGAAGTGTCGAAAGCGCAACTGGATTTCGGCGAGCTGCCGTTGAGACTGTGCAGTTCGGAAACGCCAATAGGGATCATTAGCACGCTCGTTTAGGAATTTCCTATCTAGCGCGAGATTGTTCTCGGCCAGGAGTACCTGCGTTTCCTCTGAAAGAGGTGTCCATTCCAGCTGTCGTAGGCTTTCCTGTTGGACCTTATTCTGCTCTAGCAGCAATGACTCTCGTTCTTCGAGTTTCTTGACAGCTGTTGCCGCCCGAACGAAGCCGATCGACGTTCCAATGATTCCAACAATGAGTAGACAAACACAAATCGCCGTACCCGTGATCAGTTTCATGTGACGCACGGCGAGCTTTCTTAGTTGATATGTCAATGAAGGCGGGCATGCTGCAACCGGCTCGTTGTGCAAAAATCGCTGAACGTCGTCCGCAAATCCTATCGCGGTGTCGTAACGACGAGATGGATCCTTTTCGAGCGCACGCATCGTTATCCAGTCCAACTCATGTTTCCAATGTGAAGAGCGTGTTTGTATGCGTCGTTGAAAACGAGTTGCAAAGCGAGCATGCGACAAGGTGCTTGGTTTTTGAGGCTCTATTTCGCGAACGATTCTTAACTGTTCGTCGAAGGGTGAAGACTCTGCCTTTTCGCGTCCCAGTGGCGTGACACCGGTCAGCATTTCATACATCAGAACTCCAAGCGAATAGATGTCCGAGCGCGTATCGACATTCAAATGGTTTAAACTTGCTTGTTCAGGGCTCATGTAGTCCAGTGTGCCGATGAGACGTCCCAATTCCGTAAAGACGGATTTCTCAGTGAGGCGTCGATTTAACGCCTTCGCGACCCCAAAATCGATAATCTTGGGAATAGGAATTCCATCGCATTCGCTTACTAGGATATTCGTTGGTTTGAGATCACGATGGATGACTCCTTTCTGGTGTGCATGCTGAACTGCGGAGCTAACCTTCACCAAGAGTTCGAGGCAGCCATCGAGCGACATTTGTTTCTTTTCGCAGTACGCGGTAATTGGTGCGCCTTGCACCAATTCCATCACGAAATAGGGATGGCCCGACTCGGTTGTTCCCGCATCAAAGACTTTCGCGATATTGGGGTGATCCATCATCGCCAATGCCTGGCGTTCGATTTCGAACCGGGCGATGACTTCTCGTGAGTCCATTCCAGGTTTGATGATCTTGATCGCGACCTGCCTTTGAACCGGTTCTGACTGTTCAGCGAAATAGACGACGCCCATTCCGCCGCTACCGATCTCTTGCCGTAAACGGTAACAGCCGATGTGACTTCCAACGGTTTCAGCGTGAGCATCAGATCCACGCATCAGACCGACCGCCGGCGAATCGAAGAAACCGTCGTCTTGGTCCAGGCCACGCAATAACGCTTCGACCTTTTGTCGCAAGTCATCGTCACCTTGACATGCCGTGGCGATGAAGGCACGCCGTTCGGTCGTCGGCATCCTGAGCGCCTCAGTGAAAATGGACTCTTCGTTCACTCTAAAAGACCTCGTAACAGATGCGTGTGCCAATGTGCGCAAGTCGCCGTTAAACTAGATGCGTAAATGGCGCCAATTTTGTATCAGAAAAATCAGCAAATCATCCATTGATTAGTCGTTCATCTCACGCAGTAGCCATGCCTTGGCATAAACCCAAGAGCGATTGGCACTTGCGACGGAAATGCCAATCGCGTCGGCAGCCTCCTGGATGGTCATTCCAACGAAAAAACGCAACTTGACCAATTCGGCTTTTTCCGGGTGAAGCTCTTCGAAACGCATCAGCTTTTCGTTTACGTCAAGCAATCTCTCTACGTCTTTGTCTTGGGCAATGTCAAAGTTTTCCAACGACACACGTTCCCAATCTCCGCCACGTTTTTGGCTTTTCTTTTGCCGAGCTACATCGATCAAGACGCGGCGCATCGCTTCGGCCGCTGCCGAAAAAAAGTGCTTGCGATTTTCCCACTTCGAAGTCCCGGAGGTATCGACCAGACGAAGATACGCTTCGTGAACAAGTGCCGTAGCTTGTAACGTTTGGCCCGGTCGCTCTTTTCCAAGTTTACCAACGGCAAGCATCTTCAGTTCGTCATAAATCAGCGGCAGCAGCTCTTCTGCAGCGTGACAATCGCCCCCATTGATTCTCTGCAAAAGATTCGTCGCACGATTCATTTTGGTTTTTCTGAAACGGTTTGCTGCCGAATTCCGCATGTAGTGTAAGGCGGCCAGTGAGTTTCCACCGCCAAGCAGACAACTCACCGGCCTAGCTGATCCGTGCGCACGGTCTGCGCGCATTCGGATTGAGCACTCTCATTCTACGCAGGCCATGCACACATTGCAAAAGAGGCCTGCGATGATTTGCTTGAAGCACTTGGGGAAAATATTCTCGTATGTATTCGCACGTTCTAGATCGAGTCGATGTCAAAAGAAGAGGATAGGTTGTACCGGACGGGAGCCTCTCGAGTCACGCATCGTATTGGACTGCATGGTCATTTCCGAAGTGATGGCAAGCAACACTCGAGGAATTCAAGACAGCGAAGGTGATCGCAGCGATTGGGTCGAAATTCACAACGAGTGTGAAACGCAACAA
>JAGQPC010000378.1 GCA_020426925.1 Planctomycetales bacterium
GTGTTGTTGTTGGTCGAGCGAATGAATTCGACTTCGCTTCCATCCGGGCGGAACCTCCAGAAACCAGCGGCGAATCGCAAGTTCGATTCTTCGGTAGCCTCGGGAGAAACAGGTCTGGACGTGTTATAACCTTGCATCGCCCAAATCCAGTTGTCCAAGCCGTATTGGAAATTGCTAACGCCACCGTGCGTGTCACGTTGATTCCAGCCCGTGAACATGACTTTCTTTTCGTCGGCGACGTCGTCACCGTCTGTGTCTTTTAGGTAGATCGTGCGTGCTCCGTCCTGAACGATGACACCGCCGTTGTAAAACGCGAGCGACGTTGGAATGCTTAGCTTTTCCGCGAAGACGGTGAACTTATCGGCTTTCCAATCGCCGTCGGTGTCTTCGCAAATCCGAATCCGATCACGACCCTGGCCTTCTGGCTGAAGTTCGTTGGGATAGTCGTACGTTTCAGCGACCCACAAGCGGCCTCGTTCGTCCCACGTCATTGCGATCGGTTTGCCGCCAAGATCGGGCTCGGACGCAAACAGCTCCAAGTGAAATCCTTCGGGCATAACGTAGTGCTTCATGGATTCTTCTGGAGGAAGAGGCTTTTGCATCATGTTGAGAGGTTCATCTTGCACGCCCCAACGCTGGCTTGGAGGATAGTTCGGGATCTTCGCGCCGACGTCGACGTATTCGAACTTCTCTACATCGGTTCGTTTTTCCGTCATCTTCGGAATCGGGAACGGCATATCTTCTAAGTACGGACCGGCTTTCGAAGGATCGTCACCAGCGGCCCAGCGGATTCCTCGTTCAACTAAGTTTTGGAAGCCCAGGTTGCCCCAAGTTCGAGCGTCGTGGCCCCACGCGGTGTAGAAGACGCGGCCTTCACCGTGAGTGCGGACCCAGGTCCACGGTTCGCGACCTTCATTGTCGACACGGTAGGAGAGCACGGTGCGATTCTTTTCGTTGTGAAGATGATGAACGTAGGTTTCGTCCCAACTTTCGAAACCGCCGAAGTCTTGCATAATCGCGTGATCGGCATTTGCGGTTTCTGTCCGGAAAACGCCAGTGCCGTGGCGTCTGAATTGTCCGCCCATCAACGCGACAATATCATCGTTATTGCGAAAGCAGTACGTTGCGCAGTGCAACGGAGCAAATCCGCCGCCGCCCTGAACGTACGTCAGCAACGCATCTGCTTGTGGAGGCTCGATGCGATCAATGTTAGCGTACAGTAGCAGTGCATCGTACGTGCGCAGGTTTGGCAGATTGAGATCATCGACGTTGTCGGTATATGTGAGTTTGATTTGCCGTTTCGCGAACACCGGTTCCAATTGCTCGAAACGGTCCTTTGGTCGATGGTGGCCATTGTCACCGAGGAATAGCACATTTAGTTCGGCGCTAGACGTGCCCACCAAGCACAGCAAGCAGAAAATGGAGGTCGTCACTTTCGCACGAAGGAATGAGAATCGGTTCATGGCTTGTTTCGAATTGGCAATTGAATTGGAGGAAGAATTGACGCTGATCGCGATTTTGGATTGTACATCTCTATTGACGCGACAATCAATCACGTGATGTCGCGCCTCGTTTCAACGTAGCACGGGACCCCGACCCGTGTAAGACGCTGAACCAATAAAGCGAACCACATACTAAAAAAGCACGGGCCACAAGGCCCATGCTAGTTTTAGTTTAAGGATTTACGATCGATTTTGGACGGGGCTTACGCTCTGCGACGTAGCGCGAATGCAAGCAGTCCAGAGATGATCAATAGCGAACTGGTTGGCTCGGGCACGACCTGCAAACCGCCGTCTCGTGGTCCCTTTTCATAGCCCGCTCCGCCGAATGCAGCAACAAAGTCGCCACTGGAAAAGACACCGTCTCCGTTCCAGTCGCCTTCGGCCCACGTCGCGGGTGCGTTCGTTTCGTACTTTGCCGCGCCGAAGACTGCTACGAAGTCGCTACTGTTGAACTGGCCATCGAAGTTGGCGTCACCGATAAAAGTATTTGCCAAGCTCTCTACCCAGAAAGCTCGATCATCGAAGTTGACCGCGCCGTCTCCGGTTAGGTCGAAGCTCACGTCACCAGAGGCCATTGCGGCGGCGAGCAAATCGAGGTCACCGACGTCACGTGCTCCACTGTTGTTGAAGTCACCGGCAACGCCTGGATCGACGACACCGATCCCGACCAAAGCGTCAAGATCTTCTGCAGTCAAATTGGGGTCCATTGAAAAGACCATCACGTCAAGCGACGAACCACGCTCACGAGAAGCAATTTGGTAGTCTAAAACGACACCCGTATCTTCGATGTCGTACTGGGCGTTTTCACCTGTGAAATTGAAACGTGCAGGCGCCCAGTGATATTGTCCTTCCCAATGCAGTTCCGTTCTCAGTCCGTCTCCTTCGCAGTCTTCGATCGGTAGGTACAACGATTCGTTGTCGAACGGATCCGCTTCGATGTCGCGGCATCCGTTTTCCGGAGTCGCTCCCATGCTGCTCAATGCAGAGAACCCGATGCGGTCAGTTCGAATTTCATCTGAATCGCCAGCCGGATCTTCGTCGAATGAGTTGAATGGAATGTAGAACGAGTCTTCATTGCCATACGTGTTGTCGATCAGACCTCGCATGTCGAACAGCGAGTATCGGAAATACAAATAGTATGTTCCGGCTTCGGCGAATTCAGTCTCCCAGTAGATCTTGTCAGCGAAATCGCCGCCGCCCGCCTGATCGAGAATTGCCTGGCCGCCAGAAGCGTCAAACCATGGCTGTGGCAGTTCGATTAGCCCGCCGCCTTCCAGGTCGTACTCAGCAGGTTCCGAACTCAGAATCGTGAAACCGGTGAATTCATCATTGAGATCTTCGTCATTGATGAAAGTTTCAGCTTCAACGACCAAATAGTCCGTTCCTGCAGCCTGTTTCGCAACCTCGCCCAGCGAAAACGAAACGCATGTCAGCGTAACAGTCAACGCTGCGAGTGTAGCACGAATCTTAACCATCATATTTTTCTCCTAGCGAACATAATCGAGAATGACGTCTAACGGGCCGCCTAGTTTACGCGATCTTCTCTGGAAACGCACCACGAAAATGGGGCTCGAACTGAATTCGAGCCCCATTTGCTTTTTGGGTTGTAAACCGCTTCAAACCAGAGACGCTCCGAGTAGCGTCGTGTTAGAAACTAGCGTCGTCGTCGAACCATGCCGAATAAGACAGCGCCGACGATGGCCAACACGTTCGACGATGGCTCTGGTACAGCCATGTATTCGACTGCGTTCAAGAACATTGTTTCGCCAGCTGAAGTGAGGTCAAAGAAACCGGCGGTTTCCGATGTGACGCCGTCAGCTTCGCGGCTGCCGCTCATGAAAATCATGCGTGGGCCAGCAAGCACGTCGCCATTATTGACCGTTGCACCGGCCATCCATTCTGCGATGACTGGTCCACCTGCCGTAGCGGCTTCGGTCGACGTTGCGATCAAGCTTCCGCCAGCAAGGTTCGCCATGTTGATCGAGATACCTCGTTGAAGTGCGCCGTTCTCGGTGACGACGTTTCCGAGTGCTTCGACAGAACCGTCACCACCAACTGTAACGCCGTTAAATACTGGGTGAGAAGGATTGTCCGCGTGCAGAGTCAACGGGCCGGCGGTGTCAACCATCGTGCCGCCATCGGTCAGATTGAGTCGGCTATTGCGGAGAATATAACCAGACATTGCGAGTACTGGTGCTGAAACTTGCGTGTTCCAATCTCCGGGTGGTTCGTAGTGTCCGCTATTAACGGCGCGGCTAATGATCACCAAATCCGACGCATTGAGCGAGTCGATTTCTGCGCCGGTGAGTGGTTCATGTGTCAGGAAACGCGTTACGTTGTGGCCGTTAGCCGAAAGTAGGTTCGTGTAGCCAATGTCAGAAGCATCAGTTAGCCCGGCGCCAGCCGCAGCTCCCGATGGGCCGTCGGTGTCGTGGAAAGACACCCAAGTGATGTCTGCTGCGTTGGCTGCGACGCCCAACAGCAAACCAATTGCAATCGAAGCGAAAAGACTTTTCTTCATAGTGCACCTCATTAGTTCGTCTCGGAAGATGACTCGATAAAAAAACACCCTGCGCACCTCTAACCAGCTGGCTTGCATCTAGTTAGAGATTCACAGGGTGCTTGCGTTAGCGTTACTCGTTAACAGTTCAATTGATCTACACGCGGACAAAACCCGCATGGTTTTGACTATAGCTGCGCATGAGAAAATTTCTATGTGACATTGCGCAAACTATCTTCGATTCTTCACCTTCGCACTTCGCAGAAGTCAGGTCGTGTCGGATTCGTAGTAACTTCGAAACGCGCCGGGAGTTTGTCCGAAGTAACGTTTGAACGCGACCGTTAAATAATCTGCACTGCGAAAACCCGTCCGTTCAGCGATGACTTGCAATCGCAGGTCAGATTCGCGCAAGAGATTCTTAACTCTTTCCATTCGCAGCCGTTCGATTTCTTGATGCGGCGTGCGCCCAATAAACCGAAGGAAACGACTCTCCAACGATCGCCTGGAAAGTGATGAGTTCCGTACAACATCCGAAACGCCGATGCCATCAAACGCATGCTGACGAATGAATCGTAAAGCTAAGCTCACTTCTGCATCGTCGACGGCGACGATTTCCGTCGACATGCGTTCCTCGATTCCAATCGGCGCAATCAGATGTGGTTCCGCCGAAACGTCGTCCCCAGACATCATTTGGTGGAGGATGTTGGCAGCTTCATATCCCGTTTTCTTGGTGTCGGGCTGGATGCTCGTCAGGCGAGGCGAACACAGATTGCAAATATGTGGATCGTTGTCCACGCCGATTACGGCGACTTGCTCGGGAACGGACAAGCCCAGCTCGCGGCACGCGTCGAGGACTTGCTGTCCTTTGATGTCGTAGCTGGCCATGATCCCGACTGGGATCGGCAATTGCGTCAACCAGTCGAGCAGTCGCCGTCGCTCGTGGTTCCACGAGTAATCACTTTCCCAGTGAGATTTGGAGTTCAGAACATGGCACTCAAATCCCAAAGCCTCCGCTCGCGAAAGGAAATGCGCTTCCCGCATTTTTGACCATTTGAAGGAACGCTCACCACAAAAGGCGATGTTCTCGAAGCCGCGATCTGTCAGATGGTTCAGCGCCAACTCGGCGATCATCGCGTCGTTCGTTTCTACCCATGGCAAGTTTGGTAAATGCCGAGCGGCGCTGACGTCAACGGTCGGAATGCCCTTTTGTTCGATCGCTTTGGCGATGTCGGCGGTTTCGATCCTGGCAATGATCCCGTCACCGTCCCAGCGATTGAGCCAATCGGGAGGCGGCGAGCCACGCTCTTGTTCTGGCAGGTAAATCGACCACTGTTGATGTTCAGTTTCCCAAGCAGCGATTCCATCCAAAAGTCCACGTGCGTACGCATTGGATGTTTCGATCAGTAACATCACCCTGCGACGTTGTTTGAGCGACATGGAGCCAACCCGCGTAAAAAATCATGGTTGGTTGCGAGCGAACAACCTGTTCGTTGCCGGAAATATCGCACAGGTGCGGCGAATAGACCGTGAAATATCGAAGCCGTTTTGCGCAAAACCCAATTGTAATGAGGGGCAACGAAAATAGAATCATCAAAACATCATGAACTTTTCATAACACAGTCATTTTTCAGCCATCGACTGCAAACGTGATTGCGTGTTCCGGTGTGCACGAGGTTGCTTTTCGATTGGGCCGCAGCCGCACTCGAGCTTCGACCGGAGTGTCGAAACGGCGAGTGGATTTCAAGGAGCTTAGATGCAACTAGCGAGAACGAACCGACGATCCGACGCATACAAACGGATTAGAAGAAGCATCCCGAAACCGTTTGAGGCCTTGGAAGACAGGCAGTTGCTCGCAGGTGATCTCGTTGCCCATTGGCGAGCCGACTCACTAGACGCAACAGTTGATGACGGCGCTGTGATCTCGGGATGGGTCGACTCGATCAACCAGGTGGAAGCGACTCAGGCCGGAGAACCAAAGCTCGCCAAGGCACAGATCGGTGGAAAATCGGCTGTGCAGTTCGACACGTCAGACGGAGATGACGGATTGAAGCTGCGACCGCAAGACAGCCCAATGACGGGACTTTCAGACTTTACCGTCGTGGTTGCATTTGCGACAGATTCCCAATCGTTGGTCGGTGATCAAGGGAACTGGTTCGACAACACAGGGATCGTCGACGCGAATGCGCTGGGTTTCTCTGCTGACTGGGGAATCACGATGAACTCGAGAGGCCAGCTTTCGGTTGGCCTCGGTGGAGGATTCGGCATCACGCCTGTGACACTGTATTCTACGACGGAAGGACTCAACGACGGGCAATTGCACACGGCTGCTTTTGTAAAACAGGGTGGCACAATGTCGCTGTATGTGGATGAGTTGCCAGCGGATTCTCGGTCGGATGCACCAGCGGCGGCAATCACGCCAAGCGCGATAGGATTCGGTCAGCTGGGAACGGGGAAGAACTCGCTGACAGGACAAATTGCCGAAGTGCGGATCTACAACGGAGCGTTGGACGGCGGAGAAGCTGCCAACTCGATCGCTGAAGTCAGCGGCTTCTACAACAATAGCGCTCCCGTCGCGGTTGCTGATACCTACTCGGTCGCCGAAGACGAATTCTTCTTTGTTGTACCAGCGGCGACCGGTGTCCTTGCAAATGACACCGATGCCGAAGGTGATTCGCTAACGGCGGTGTTGGTCACATCTACGGCAAACGGCAACCTTCGACTCCGGGACGACGGCTCGTTCATTTACGATTCAAACGACGACTTCTTTGGTGATGACTCGTTCACGTATGTCGCGTTCGATGGCCAATCGTCCGAACCCACGACCGTCACGATTCATGTCACGAATGTGTACGATCCTGTCACGCCTGTCGCCGAATCGTATCAGTCGTTTCCGAGCGAACCGCTGGTTGTTGATGCGGAAAACGGTGTTCTGGCAAACGATTTGAATCCAGACCGAGCGAACCTTGTGGCTGAATTGGTTGGGAATGTGGCCAACGGCAGCCTGACGCTAAATGCCGACGGATCGTTTGTCTACGATCCGCAAGGGTTCGCCGGGACGACGAGTTTCTCGTATCAGATCAACGATGGAACGAACAAGTCCGCTTCTGCGACGACAACGTTGGTCCTGAACACTCCTCCTGAAATCACAAACGACAGCTACAACGTTACGGAAGACGTAGCGGCCAACGTCAGCGCCGCACAAGGTGTTTTACAGAACGATTCCGATGCGGATGGTGACGCGTTGACGGTTAAACTGGTCGAAGGAACGACAAACGGAACGCTAAACCTGAACTCTGATGGGTCGTTCACCTATACGCCGAACGCAAACTATTTCGGCGACGATCAATTCACGTATCTGGTATCGGACGGAGTCGACACGATTTCAGGCGGTATTGCAAAGCTAATCGTCACTTCAGTCAACGATGCTCCCGTTGTCCAATCAGACAGTTTTCTCACGCTGCCAGACAAAGCGATTGATGTTTCAGCTCGG
>JAGQPC010000379.1 GCA_020426925.1 Planctomycetales bacterium
ACGTCACCACCGGTCCCACCAATCTTTCTGGAAGGCCAGCTCCGGATTCTCGCAGTGGCGCTACGACGCTAGACCGCTACGAGTGTCTGGAAAGGTGCAGCAGAAATCGGAATTTGACGTGGGTCAAAACAAGGTTGTGAACAGGAAGGTTGTTCGGAGTTCTTTAAATTCAAATATGTTTCTTTACCTCAGATGAAAGGCAGGTCTATCATGGCAAGCTACAATCGAGTCGTGTTACTTGGAAATCTCACGCGCGGCGTGGAACTGAAAACCACGCAATCGGGCACCGCTGTCGCCGAAATCGGTTTGGCGGTGAACGATCGCGTGAAACGTAACGACGAATGGGTCGACGACGTCACGTTTGTGGACGTCACCCTGTGGGCTCGCAGCGCCGAAGTGGCAGCCCAGTATCTCACCAAGGGTTCACCAATCCTGGTAGAAGGTCGGCTGAAGCTCGATCGGTGGGAAACGGACGAGGGCGAAAGACGCTCACGGCTTCGTGTCACCGCGGATCGCATGCAAATGCTTGGTGCTCGCCCGAGCGATCCAGCAGAAAGGAACGAGAGTGGGCCTCCGACGTCCATCGCTGTGGGCGCTGGCATTGCTCACGATGTCCCGTTTTGATGAATGTTTTTAGCCCGATCTATCTGCTGCATCTGACCGGGCTATTTCAAGATCGCTCTCAGGGAAGTGCCTTATCGAGGTCGCCTGGGTTGCGGATCACGTGCGGAATACAGACGGGATCGATTTCATAGCGTGGTTGTTCATCATCCGCCCGCGAAGCTTCGGCAGAAGCACATTCCCAACGCCCGCTCCATGCATCGAAACGGTATTTGATGCAAAGCTCAACCTGGCCATTCTGGAGATAGAGGTTTCGCCCATCTTCGTGCTCAGCGAGTGTCGAATACCAGTAATGTTCCACCGCGAACTGGCGAATCACCGCAAGTTCTGCTGGGCTGCGTCTTGGGTCATCCATTGCAGGTTCCTGGTCCATCATCGCTTCACCATACAACGATCGCGCCCATGACTCAAACAGTAACGCACGGCTGTGGATAAGCTGTGGAAAACGACAGTTCTCCAGGTGGCATCGCCGTCGCACATTTTTTCGCATGACGTGGCGACGAAGTCGCATTTTCGTCCAAATGCGTGGCATCGCTGTCGCCTTTTCACCAAGCCAAGAGTGAGCTAAACGCTTAAGTTCTTTCTGGAAATCGCGATTGCGTGGTGTGCGCCAAAGATGTTACAAACTTATCTCGAAACAAAGAGAAGACTGCTTAATAAGAAAAGGTTCGCCATTCTGGGTGCTCCGCTTCGAAGCGATGTTCAAGATGTTTGCGGACAACTTCCACGGCGTTTTTCTGCGCTTCCGATTTGTTCTGGCCGCTGGCAACGAAAGAGTCAAAAGTCTCGCGCAACAGTGTTTCAAATATGCCCTTCGCATCGCCATTCAGATAATTGCGAAATGCCGCTTCACGCTTCACTGGGATTGTTTTGTCTTCCCTGCGTTTGAGATTGTCGGCAGCCGCGAGTTCTTCTTTTCTCAATTCGTGCCACCAATCAGGCGCGGTTCGCGTTCCCTCCGCTGCGTGTTTCACGTTATCAAGGAAATAGGCCGCTGGACTCTTCTTGAAAAATGAAACTCCGTTTCGCTCTTGTGCGGCCAGCGTGATATCGATCCATTCCTGCAGCAGTCCGATCTTGTATTGTCGCAACAGCGTTGCAATCGTTGCTGCGTTGATCCCGAGGCTTTGCAGCTGATCTGCGACCGGGTTCTCCGAAACCATCACTTGTGATTGCGGAGCGGACTTTCCGAAGTAGGATCCCCGTTCGAAGCAGATTTGATAAACGCCTTTCCTGATCTTGCGCTCTAGTTCCGCCCGTTCGGGCGCAAGCACGCCGATTTCCACAAGCCGCTTCATCGGGCGAGCCAACTTTTTGGCTCGGATGTCACGAATGTCGACCGACGGCGAGATACCGAGCACGTTATGCGCTAACGCTGCGACGTCAAACCACCCGCTCAGTTTTCGACGCCAAAATACTTTGGAAAGAAACAGAAAGAGTCTCCGCGTAGCCGGATCCAATTCTCGGTAGGTGTCGATATCGAAAAACAGTCGTCCGCCAGTCGCCTGACACAATTCAAAGAACAGCGGATCCCACAGAATTCGCCAAGCCCGGCACGAGTCGTCCTGTCGAGGCAAGCTGTAGCTCAAAAAACCGAAAGCGACATCTCGATGTTCGGCTCGAACGGGATCGTAAAAGCAATCGCTTTCGTACGTCACACCGGCAAGCCGCTTGAGCGAATCACGAAAAATCTGATACGCACTTCCCCCGCGCTTTGACGTACGGTCAATTCGTCCAAGCGCCCTCAACACAAAGTGAGGCGTGGCACGAAAATCGAGTGTTAGTTCCTTCTGAGCGAATGTCAGCCCCAGAAGTCCCCACAGGTAAAACTCATCGACGGCCGATAAGCCAAATGTGGCGTGGACGGTCCCGTATCCACTGCGTCGATGTCGATTCTTGTCCGTGAAAGCGATTTCACTGTGGTGCGTGAGATTGGGTACGAGTGAAATCGAACTATCCAACGGACAGATCGCGTGTTCCACCAGCGACAGCTGTCCCAGTCCGAATGATGGTGGCTGCTTTTTCTTTGCTCTTCCCAAGTGGCGGCAGGCAACTTTAACAAAGTTAAAGCCCAACACTACCGCACTCGACTACAGTCCACAATGGATTTGTTGCGAAGTCAATCAATCTGGCCATCAATCAAGAAAGTCAGAAACGAAGATTGAAATCCTGTTTGTAATCGAACATTCCTGCTTGAACGGTTGAATGCATGCATACATGTATGCAAGTGTGATTGAAAGTTTGACAGAAAAGGTATTGCGCGATCCGGTCACGCCAGCATAGTGTTGCCGTAAACGAAAACTGCTGCGGAAAACGGAGGAATCTTGATCATTGGAATCGCAAATGCAAAAGGAGGCGTCGGGAAAACGACGGTGGCCGTTCACCTGACGTCATGGCTAAACGAGCACCGCTGGAAAGCGTGTCTCGTCGACTCCGATTTTCAATGCCTGTCGTCGCGTTGGCTCGAATCAGCGAATCCCACAATTCCAACGTATGTCATCAATTCACCCGAGCAGATCGTTATCGAACTTTCGAACTTATCCGGTCAGTTCGATGCGGTCGTCGTTGACGCACCAGGTGGCCTAGGGGAAATTACTGGAGCAATCCTGTCACAAGCAGATGCACTGCTCATTCCGACGGGACCAAGCAACCTCGATATCCTGGCCCTCGATTGGGCAACTTCCACGGTCCACGAGGTTCAGCGGCTGCGAAATGGTCTGCCACAAACCGCGATTATTCCAGTTCAGGCAGATCCTCGGCGACTCACGACACGGAATCTCATTGCCAAGGCCAGGGGACTTGGATTCGGAGTCACGCAATCGGTCGTGCCATACCGCGAGATCTACGCCCAAGCAGCGGGATTGGCCAATCGCCCTCCGAGCCTGCTATGGCAATTGGGAACAAGCCGCCGAGTACGGCAGGCATCACTCGAACTCGATTCGCTTTTTCAAGAAGTCTTTCCAGAAGCGTGCGAAGACGACCCGAACAGGATCGCCAAGTTAGTGAGTCGAAACAGGAAGACGAAACAAACGGAGAACAACAATGACCAAAAACTTGCCGCCAACAGCTGAAACCTCAACGCCAACTTCTGCTGCATTGAAGTTCGTCCAAAAGTCGAATTCTCAACTGGCCAACCACAGTGACGGTAACCACAACACGCCATCCTCTGAAGACGCGACTCGGAGGAAACGCCGACAATCGCCAAAACAACCCAGGAAAGTGAAACCAACTTACCAGTCGTTCTCGACAAGGATTCGATCCGATCTGAAACGCCGTTTAAAACGTTTGAGCCACGAACGGGAAGAACAAGATGCTGAAATAAAATCTGTTCAGCAGTTTGTCGAGGAGGCTGTTTTGATGTGGCTCGACGAACAAGAAGGAGTGTCGTAGTTCATCTATCGATCGCAGAAGCTCGGTGGCCTCAATTCGGTTCGTGAGCTGCACGATCTGCCGCAGGTATGACACGCCTTGTCAATAATTGCCAACTGCCGAACACTACGCTCGTAGCAATCGACTGATTGTTCTTACGTCGTCTACGCTGTTTTACAGAAATATCGAGGCAGGCGCCGGGTTCGAGACCCGACGCCCCGGCACGGATGTAGTTTCGTCAAACGACTCTGCTTCGTCTCGAGGTCAGCTGATTTTGGCTCCGCAGAACACAACTACGCGGGCTTGGCTGCAGCCATCGGTTGTTAAGAAACAGGCCTTGGGCGACTTCAAAACCTATCGCGGAGCAATCCGCCAACAACGAACTTCGACGCTTGTTGGACGTGCCGAGATTCCACGCTGGCTTCACCAGCCAGATCGGCTATCGTCCGAGCGACTTTTGCCAATCGGTCTATGGATCGAGTTGACAGTGAGGTTTCTTCGACCGTCAATTTGTACTGCCGAAAGCCGTCGTCGGAGAATTCGCAGAAGTCACGGACGTGCCCACCAGGGATCGCGGCGTTGAACGGGATGTCCGTTTCAGCAAATCTCTGTCTTTGGATCTCCCGGCATCTCTCGACGTTTGCTCGAAGTCGACTTGATAGCCCATCGGCAGCATCCGCAAATCGTTCGTCCGTCGACAGTGGCTTGAGCTGGACCTGCAAATCAATCCGATCTAGCAATGGACCGCTGAGTTTCTTTTGGTATCGATTAATTTCGGATTCTCGACAAGCGCAGCGGTCTGTTCCAAAATAGCCGCATGGACACGGGTTCATGGCGGCAACCATCGTGAAGTAGCACGGGAAAGTCAACTTTGCGGCGGCCCGCGAAATTGTGATCTCACCTTGCTCGATCGGTTGGCGCAACGCCTCCAACGCAGTTCTCGGAAACTCTGCCAGTTCGTCGAGAAAAAGTACGCCTAGGTGTGCCAACGTGATTTCGCCGGGCTGCGGAATCCCGCTTCCACCGCCAACGAGCGCAACCTTGGAAATGGTGTGGTGGACTGACCGCATAGGACGCCTCGTAACTGCCATAGCGTCATGATCCAATTTGCCACACGCGGAGTAAATTCGAGTCAGCTGTACTTTTTCATCGTCGCTTAGCCGAGGCAAGATACCGGGCATCGCGCCGGCCACCAGCGATTTTCCTTCGCCGGGCGGACCAATCATCAAAAGATTATGGCCGCCAGCCGCTGCGATGACTGCCGCATCCTTGGCATCCTGCTGACCGCGAATTCGCCCAAAGTCCACCGCCCGTTCAATTGCCGATTCAAATCTGATCGGTTTGGACAAAGCATTTGATAACTTGGACGAGCCCTGAAAATAGGCAACGACATCTTGTAACGTTTTGACGGGAAACACTGCACATCCCTCATGCCCCGGCTTCGCGAGTATCAACGCACATTCTTTCTCGTTCCCTTCAGGCACAATTAGCTTTTGTCCAGGCTTCGCTTCGTATGCCAGTGACAATGCACCGGCGACGCGACGGATCTCGCCATGTAGTCCTACTTCTCCCATCAAGACAAACTTTGTTTCGTCTTCTTCGGAGAGATCGGGGAGATGACCTGCGGCTTGAAGCATGATGATCGCCAGCGGCAGGTCGAGCCATGTGCCGTGTTTGGGAAGATCGGCGGGCGCAAGGTTGATTAAAATACTTACGTTTGACCGTGGGATTTCCAGTTTGGCGAACGCACCGCTGATTCGTTGCAGAACTTCGGTAACTGCTCCAGTGGGCATTCCCGAAATCCGCGTGACATTCGTAATCACATTGGGGCGGCGCAGGACTTCTGTGGCTCTGGCC
>JAGQPC010000380.1 GCA_020426925.1 Planctomycetales bacterium
TGCGTCAAGATTGCCGGCAGCAAGCTCCGTCTTTGCGGTGTCGATTCCGGCCTGCACAGCGGCAGCGTCAACACCCTCTGGCAAGCCAGCATCGACTCGAGCTTGCAAAGCGTCGATGGCATTTTGGATGCGTTCTTCTGGAGTAACCTGGTCGTCGCCGTCATCAGGTCGCTCGCCCCGGTCCGGCAACGCGGCTCTGAACGCTTCGAGAGCAGCGTCAACGTCACCGGCTTCTAAAGCGGCTTTTGCTGCATCGATTCCCGCTTGGATTGCGGCTGCGTCGGCACCATCCGGAAGTTCGCCTGCGTCAATCCGAGCTTGCAACGCATCGATCGCTTGCGTCAGCCGTTCTTCTGTCGATGGTCGCTCACTGTCTTGGTCGTCGTCGCGATCATTTTCGTCATGGTCGCCGTCGTGATCGTCGGTTTCGTTCTCACCACGCGGGCCATCGTCGTCACCTTCGCGACTTCCGTGATGCTTGCCAATGACATGGCCAAGAGCTTCACGCACTGCGTCTAAATCGCCGGCCTCTAATGCAGCCTTGGCAGCGTCAATGCGTTCCTGCAGCGATTGAGTGTCCTCTTCCAGCTCAGCCAACTTGGCTTCCAGTTTTTCGACAATGCCTTGCAAGTACTGCTCAATGGACGCTTCATCTCGTCCGTTTTCATCTTCGCCATCTTGGTTTTCTGTTGGCTCGGCAGCGAGCCGATTGCGTTGGTACGAGTTGGCTTGGAACGCTGCGACGAAATCGGTGGAATTGAAGAAGCCGTCACTGTTCCAATCGCCTTCTGCGTGAGTTGCCGCTTCGCCCGTTTCGAATTTTCCGACGGTGAAGACGGCGACTAGGTCGGTCGAGTCAAACTTTCCGTCCAGGTTGCTGTCGCCCACAACGACGCCAACGTCGGCTGCAAGCATTTGCCGCGATTCCAGTGACTCAAGCTGGCCCACAGATTTTTTGTTCGCTGAACGACGCGATGACCTGATTTTGCATTTTGCCGCCAGGAATCTCTGCAGAAACGACATGTTTTGGGTCTCTTTTCTCTTCTGACTGCGTGAAGGTCGGTAAGGCCGGATCGCCGCCAATCGGCTGGCCCGAAACTTCTACTCGTTGGCTGTGTTTGGAATGTAGCGGAAATGCCCTCTGACAATGAAGAGGAGCAATCTGCGAAGCAGTCCGACGCAAAAACCACGATATTTTGACTCGCGAAACTAAGAATTCTCAACGAATTCAAAGTTTGCAACTAGTTTAACAATATTCGGCAAAAAAGGTGTCGGGCGATTCATTGAATTAATCCTCTACTTCCATAGGCACTTCGTCACGGCCACAGCGCAGACCGTTCGAATCATTCCGGTTTCGTCAGATGATTGCGAACCACAGCAGCACACCGGCTTCATCTTCAGCGACAGCAATGAATTCATCCGGCATCACACCTTCGACATCTGACTCCGACCTATTGGCAAGGTTCCGTCGAGGTGACAACGATGCGGCTACGGAACTGTATGCCAAGTACGCTGAACGTCTGCAGATTCTGGCAAGTCGCCAAACGGGTAAGAAACTCGGCACTCAGTTAGAAGCTGACGATGTCGTGCAGTCGGTCTTTCGAACGTTCTTTCGTCGAGTGACCGAAGGGTTCTTTGATGTGCCACCAAGCGACGAGATTTGGAATCTGTTTCTCGTCATCGCGCTAAACAAGATTCGCCGTACGGCCGCGTTTTATTCTCGCAAGAAGCGAGACATTTCCGTACAGGTCCCACTGAACGCGGCTGTAGAAGTTGAACATGCGGACGAGACACCGTTCGCCGCGCTGCAGATGACGGTCGATGAATTACTCGACGGCGTTTCAGATCAACACAGGAAGATGATCGAAATGAGGATTCAAGCGTACGAACTACGCGACATAGCCGCTGAAGTGCGTCGTAGCAGCAGGACGGTCGAGCGAGTACTGAAACAGTTTCGCGACAAGTTGTCGAGGCAGATTGATGAGCCTTGAAGGTACTCAAGCAGATGTCGAACGCTTCGAACAGAAGCTGAACGACTACGTGGAAGCATTCGAATCGGCGTTGGATCGCAACGTGGATGCCGACGTGGCTGAATATCTTCCAGCACCCCACGACGCTGACTTTCAAACGATTGGAGTTGAATTGCTGCGCGTCGATCTGCAAGTCCGCTGGGAATCGAATGCCGCAGTGTCAGTTGACGACTACCAAAAGCGATTTCCTCAGCTGCTGTCGTCCAAGGAGCTTTTAGGTGAATTGGCCTTCGAAGACTACCGCATGCGACGGATGTCCGGAATCGATATCTCGCCCGACGATTACCTGCGGTTTGACATCGAAACACGCGACTGGCCGAAGGTTACAGATTCTACAATTCGTGTCCGGAGAAACTCGGCATCAACGGTCGCGAAAGCAGGCAACCAGCCGCCGATATCTACGGCTGAGAATCTGTCCCTGGAAAGCAATGACGAGCACTTCGGTTTTCGAATCCTCTGTGAAATCGGACAAGGCGCGTTTGCGAAAGTCTATTTGGCCAAACAGCAAAGTCTGGCCGGACGAAACGTTGTCCTGAAAGTATCCCAGGAAGGCCAGAAAAATTCGCCCAAGCAAGAAGGCGACCGGCTCGCGCGGCTTCAACATACAAACATCGTCCCGATCTACTCGTTGCATTCAGATGACACGACAACTGCGATATGCATGCCTGATTTTGGGGCATGCACGCTACGCGACGTTGTACGGCTTATCCAAGAACAGTCCGCTCTCCCAAGCTCGGGCCAACCGTTTGTCGACGCCGTTCACGAACGCCGCAGTCAGATTATCAGCTCGCTTCATGCAAACGGACATACTGGAACCGAAGCAATTTCAAATCCTCTGCCTCGCAAAGCTGGATTCGAATGCGATACATTTGAAACAGCGTGCATCAAGATCTCGCTGCAGATCGCCGAAGCCCTTCGTTATGCTCACGCACAGCACGTTGTCCACTGCGATTTGAAGCCCGCAAATGTTTTGCTGGCCGAACACGGTCCGGCAATGCTGTTGGACTTCAATCTCTCCGACACTCTGGACGAATCATTGCGCTCACGTTCCATCGTTGGCGGGACGCTGCCTTACGCGAGCCCTGAACATCTGGAAGCGATCATCACGGGCGCCAAAATTGGCCCTGAATCGGACGTCTACTCTCTGGGCGTGATTCTGTACGAACTGCTGACCGGCACGCTGCCCTTTGCCACTCATGTGGGCTCGTCGGACGATGTCATACGAAAGATGATCACAGATCGTCAAACCGCACCGCCTCCGGCCCATACAATTAACCCCGCGGTTTCGCGCAGTATGTCCGATTTGCTCAGCCGAGTCCTATCGCCGCAACGCGAAAGTCGTATCGAGTCGATTGGCGACATTTGCACCGACCTCCAGCGGCACCTAGATAATCGTCCGCTGGCTCACGTCCCGAATCGTTCGTTTCGAGAGCGGTGCTCAAAATGGTCGGCGCGGCATCCACGACTCAGCTCGACGACGGCAGTGCTTGTACTGACGGCTGTTGTAAGCGTTGGCTTCTTAGGCGCTTTGTTCGTCCAGCGTGAAAGGCAGAAAGTCGCGGAGTTTAGTGCGGCGGTGCACGCTCTAGAAGACGCTCTGCCGATCATCAGAGCTTACGGAAGCGTTCCCAACGAGGATCCCACGATGTTTAAGCGGGGTTTAGTTGTTGGCCAGGGATCGCTGTTGAAACTTGAGCCGTTTCTGTCGAAAGGAGTGACTTCGCGTTACCAAGCTCCGTGGTTATCTGCCCTAGCCACGGAGGAACTTGCGACCATCGACACTGGGCTAGCACTAATGGAATCGATTGCGGATCAACTCGCGGCGCACGGGCCGATCGACGATCGAGCGATGTACGCCGAACTGCGCGACTCATACCGCAGTCTGCGGAGTGATAAAACTGCTCCTTCGTCAGATTTGGACAAAGCGATTGCCAGCCTGCGCGACCATCGTTACGACGACGCGATCGCGATGCTGGAAACGTATCGCGATGCCAGCCCATTCCAATTGGACGTGTGGTATTTGCTGGGGCACGGTTATCGACTTAACGGCCAATATCGCGAGGCCGAGGCTTGTTTCACCACGTGCGCTGTCATGTGGCAAGACGTTGTGCCGGGCTATTTTTGTCGCGGACTTTGTTATCTGCAACGCAACGAATACAACAAAGCGGAATCCGATTTCACGACGGTGCTCAACAAGGATGCGGATCACATTCCAGCGTTGATCAACCGTGCGGTCGCTCGCCGAGAGCTTGGCAATTTGAATGGCGCAAAAGCCGATCTTGACACAGCGATCGAGTTAGACGCTCCGCAGACTCGAGTGTTTTTTATGCGGTCTGAAATTCAGGAACGCCTGGGGAACAACGACGCAGCCGACGACGATTTCAACGAGGGCATTTGGCGACAGCCGATCGACGAGCAGAGTTTCGTCCGTCGTGGAACGGCCATCATGAAGGAATCGCCCGACGAGGCGATTGCCGATTTTCAAGCGGCGATAAAGCTGAATCCTCGCAACTTCGTGGCTCATCGAAACTGGGCCTACGTTGTGGGAGAGCGGCTAAAACAGCCGGAAGCTGCTATCGAAATTCTCGATCGAATGCTCGAGTGGTCGACCGACCCTGCCAACGAACTGCTGTCGCGGGCTGTAATGTTCGGCCGAATGGGAAAACGGGAAGACGCCATTCGTGACACCGAGGCGGCGATTAAACTAAGGCAGGACGGAAAGGCGCTTTTTCAAGCCGCTTGTGTGTACTCGTTGTTGTCGGAATCATCTGCTGACGGAAAATCGAAAATGGACACGACGCAGGCGATTCATTTCGTTGAACGGGCGGTTCAAGATGATCCTCGTTGGCGAGTCGTGGCGAAACGCGACCCCGACTTAAACGCGCTCCGCGGAAACGACAAATTCAACGCAATCATCTCACGGTAGGCGCACCCCATGACAGAACTCCCGAAACGCCGAAATGCGAGTCGCAGACTTCGACGATCCGACCTGGAAAGGCTGGAAAGCCGAGAGCTGCTGCATGGCGGTCATACGGTTTGGGGTGACTTCCCTCAGCTGACCATTAGTTTTGCTGACGACGGCGTTATCGTCGCCGGCGAACAAAATGTTCTACACGCAGACTTCGATCAGCGATTTGGCGAAAACGAGTGGCAGACAACGATTCTGTCCGCATTCCAAGTGTGGGCGGCAAGCACCAACGCTAACATCGCGCTCGTGGACGAGGTCGACGCACTACCGTTTGGAACGCCAGGTGCTCGCGTACGCGACGCTCGATTTGGAGACATTCGCATCGGAGCGAGACCGCTTTCCAACGATGTTGCGGCAGTCAGCGTTTCGCACAACGCCATTGTGTCGGGAACGTGGGCTGGTGACGTCGTTTTTAACAGCCGCGCAGAGTATTCAACTCTGGATGAACTGTACACCATCGCGTTACATGAAGCCGGGCACATATTCGGACTGGAGCATTCCGACAATCCAAATTCGCCCATGCACTTTCACGGTGCGTCATCGGCGTCGATGTTGCTGGCGGAAGATCGAGAAGCCATTGTCGAGCTCTACGGCGAACGTGAACGCGATGCCTATGAAGATCGCGGCGGGAACAATCGCTTGTGGTCCGCCAGCGTCATGCCGCTGTACAGCGAATCCAGGCACGACAATACTCCGCAGTCAATCGTCTTTGGCGACCTTACGACGGACGATGACATCGACTTTTACTACCTTCGAATTCCCCACGATTACGATGGACCGATTTCGGTCACGCTCAGGACCGATGGCATCAGCCTGGTCGACGCGAACGTCGATGTTTTCGACCGCCTTGGTCGACCGATCGAGCGAGTAGCGATTGACGACCACTCTTTTCGAGTGGACGAAGCACGCGGTGAACTGTTTTTGCGAGTCGATTCGCCACGCGAAGATGCGTTCGCCATCGGCGGCTATGCACTTAGTGCGACACTTGGCGATGCATCCAGTGAAAATCTGGAAAGCCTGATTGACCTGATCAAAGGGCGTATCGCGAACTTGAATTCCGACGACGTCGATTCGTACTTTGCCGATCGCGAAGGGCGACTGCGAGGTGACGAACACACGGACGACCGATTCGAACGAGCTCGAGAGATATCGCGGCAACGGCAAAGTAACCTGCTGGTGAATCTAGGCGTCGTTGGAAGTATCTCGGACGAATCGGACGTCGACTTTTATCGACTGACCGTTCCTTATTCTCAAAACGGCGATCAGTCGCACGCGTACATTTCGGTTCGCATATTAGAAGAAGCGACTTTGGTTCCGAAGCTCACGGTACTCGACTCGTCGGAAAAAGAATTGCCTAGCGAAGTTCTTGTCAACGGCAACGGTGAACTGATCGTCCAAATCCCGAATTTGGAAGCTGGCTCGCGCATTACGTTTGGGGTCTCACCAGATAGTGAAGTCTTGGCATTTCAGCAAGGCAACTACGAGGTAAACGTTTGGTTCAGCGAGGAAGCAACCAACATCACCGATTTTGTTTCTGGAGCGGTTGGCGAATCAGCAGCGTCAACGCATGAACTGTATGTCGCCACAACGCAGCTGTTTCATTTTGCACTGCAAGTATCGGGCGACGACCGACGTTCGGGAGCGATGATTCAGCTAGTCGACAGCAGCGGCACGGTCGTGCACAGCATTACAGCTCCACAAGGACAAACTCGGACAAACGGTAGCGCACTACTGCTTCCCGGAAAATACTCGCTGGCGGTTATCCCGCTAAGATCGCCTGACGCCGAAACGACTCCGATGGCGTTCAGTCTGCAAGGAGTGGCGATATCCGATCCGTTCGGCATCGATCCCGTCCTGCCTGAAGACACCGAATACGATTGCACTGACGTTGCAGACCAATACTGCTTCCCGAACGGGACCCAAACGTCTACACCGTTCACTTGGGACGATTTCGTCGTACTGCTGGAGGACTTTAACGTCGATCCAAGTGCGGTCGAAGAGATCTTGCTTACCGAATGGTGGGACGCGTTCTGGGGCACTGAACCTAGCACGGAAACGCCAACTGCCAGCGACGAAACTTACCAAACAGACGTCGACGAACCGCTCGAAGTTTCGGCCGAAGACGGTGTTCTTTCGAACGACGACATCACCAGCAACCTATCGATCGCGACAATCGTTTCTCAACCTCAACACGGACGAGTCTCGCTCGACTACGATGGCAGTTTCATCTACGTCCCGGCGAGCGGTTTCGAAGGCGTTGACACGTTCAACTATGTCGTGTCCGACCTACGAAATCGAAGTGAAGTCGCAACCGTCGCGATTGCGGTTGGAAACGCTGGGCTGCCCGGCGACCTCAATGGAAACGGCATTCTGGATGTCGGAGACATTGATGCAGTGTCACTTGCGATACGCGGCAACGTTGCGTTCGGCTATGACGTCAACCTAGACGGCCAAAGCAACAGCCTTGACCGAGACGATCTTATATTCAACCAGATCGGCACTGTCCTCGGTGATGCGAATCTTGACGGCGTGTTTGATTCGTCCGATTTCGTGCTTGTTTTCCAAGCCGGTCAATACGAAGACGGCGTGTCGCAGAATTCAGGCTGGGCTTCCGGCGACTGGAACGGCGATGGCGAATTCTCGACACTCGATTTGGTCGTCGCGTTTCAAGGCGGCGCGTATGTTAGTTCTTCAGCTGTAGCTGGGAACATCGACGCTTAGGTTTCTGAGTGTCTGTTCAGGCACGATCACGGTCCGCGACCGCTCATGAACGGGCGTCTGGTGCTCGACGATCCAGCTCTGCGAACAGTTTAGACAGATCGACGCTCCAGCCCGGTAACACGGAACCGCCATCGATGGTCGCGTTTTCGTCAACTACCGTGTACTGATCGGACGCGGTAAAGATGGCGACTGAACGAGCCCGCGGGTCGACAATCCATAACAGACGGACACCCGCGTGGAAATACTCGCGACGCTTTCGCGCCATCTCACTACGCGTGTTCCCGATACTCAAGATTTCGATCGCAAAATCTGGCACAACGGCGGGCACGGGCTCGGTCGGCAGTCGACCGTCCGGCAAACGCTCCCAACTGATGAACGAGATATCGGGAGCACGAGCGGTATCCGCGAAGATTCGATACATCCCGTCCGGACCAATGACGGCACCCAAGTCGTTCGATTCAAGAAAGTTCCCCAACCAACGGCCGAGTACCATTGCCAAGAGTGATTCCTGCCATCCCACAGCTTTCTCCACCAGCGTTCGGTCCACCCATTCGCAGATTCGGTCGCTGTGATCATTCGCGCGAATGACATCGTCCAGATCCGCCGTTCCCGGTGGCGGATCCATACGAATTCGTGAACTTGGCAGATCCCCCAAGTCCATTAGGCGCTCGGCCATAGTATTGCCGATAGCAGCGTTGAGAATCAGCGTTGATCGATGGACGGTAGACATGCCACTATTTTATCACGGACAATGATTGTTGCCAGCGCGCACAATCACGGATCGACCGTCATAACTCCATTCATGACTTTCCAGTGTCCCGGAAACGTGCACAGATAGGGATAGTGTCCAGGTTCTGCCGGTGCACGAAAATAAATCGTGAACTCGCTTCCGGACGGGACGACGTCGGTGTACGCCAAAACGTCGGTAGATTCAGGGATGTAATGTCGTAACGCGACATCCGGATCAGACACAGCTCGATCAGCAAGCATTCCGATCGCCTCCAACGCGTTCGGCTTGACAAGCACCCAGTTGTGTGGCACGACGTCAGGGTTCGACAGAGTAAACGCGATCGCCTCGCCGGCACGGACTCGAATGGAACGTGTCTCGTATGACAAGTTGGTTCCAGTCGTGACTGTGATTGTGCGAGTGCCGGGAATCATCTTGCGATGAGGATTGGGAACGCTGCGCGTTGCCATTGCGACGTCCAAATGTATCGGATGAGCGGCAATCGTTTTCTCCGATGCAGCGTAATCTGGGAACGATGTGAATGGTTTGTCCAGTTTATGCACCGTCACGAACATTTCTCGAAACTCGTCCGCGGCCGCTTGGATTCTCAG